>NZ_WCIN01000042.1:0-242064 GCF_009025755.1 Klebsiella sp. RCJ4 | reverse complement strand
GCACACCGCTCCCGGGGGCGGCGCAAAGCGCCTTGCCCGGGCTACGGGTTCAGCGTTGTCTACGGGCCGGTAGCCCGGACAGATGCGCCAGCATCGCCTCCGGGAAATGCTGCCGTACTGCACACCGCTCCCGGGGGCGGCGCAAAGCGTCTTGCCCGGGCTACGGGTTCAGCGTTGTCTGCGGGCCGGTAGCCCGGACAGATGCGCCAGCATCGCCTCCGGGAAATGCTGCCGTACTGCACACCGCTCCCGGGGGCGGCGCAAAGCGCCTTGCCCGGGCTACGGGTTCAGCGTTGTCTGCGGGCCGTGTAGCCCGGACAGATGCGCCAGCATCGCCTCCGGGAAAATACGCTGCTTGCTAAGAGTGTAAGAAAACGCCTCCACCCTCATTTCCTGGCGCCAATTCCCTATTTTGTGACATCTTCCATTGTATTTTTTTATATATACTCCGATCTTTTTTCGCGAAGCTTATGGATAACTTCAGCATTTTCCGCTGTGCGTTTTAACGTTCACGCTATTTATCGCTCACATATTGGTCACATCGCAAGAAATTTTTACCATTTACCATAATTGCTTATCACTGGCTGCTGGAAAATATTAAGGTGTTTATTCTGTCTATTGGCCGCTAGCATAAATTTCTCTGCTGGAAATAGCGCTTTGCACTTTTTTTAATCTTTGCCCGCCAATTCTCACACCGGATGTAAAACCAGGTTGGCTGTATTGACGTTTCCCCATTCTGTTGACAGATTGTAGGGCATGAGGGGCATTTCATGGAGAATCCGTACTGCAACTCAGTCGTTTTTGTGAAAGGAATCCCCATCTCTCTCAACGCTTTCGGGCACCACCGACCGGACCGGGTATATTCTAAATAGTTCGAGCTGCGGGAAGGCGGCAAGCGTGAGAATCTCCGGGAGCATAGATGACTATGTGACCGGGGTTATCGAGCGCAGCCAACGCATCCGTAGTTCGCAATATGACGAATAAAAATAAATAAAGGTCTGGCGGATATATGCAAACAACATCACATTTGGAGCAGAATAATGAGTATTTCCTTGAAGAAATCAGGGATGCTGAAGCTTGGTCTGAGCCTGGTTGCCATGACCGTCGCAGCAAGCGTACAAGCGAAGACCCTGGTTTATTGTTCAGAAGGTTCGCCGGAAGGCTTTAACCCGCAGCTCTTCACCTCTGGTACCACCTATGACGCCAGCTCAGTGCCGATTTATAACCGCCTGGTGGAATTTAAAACCGGCACCACGGAAGTCATTCCGGGCCTGGCTGAAAAATGGGAAGTTAGCGAAGACGGGAAAACCTATACCTTCCATCTGCGTAAAGACGTGAAGTGGCAGGATAATAAAGATTTTAAACCGACCCGCACGCTGAACGCCGATGACGTTGTCTTCTCCTTCGACAGACAAAAAAATACCAATAACCCGTACCATAAAGTGTCTGGCGGCAGCTATGAATACTTTGAAGGGATGGGATTACCTGACCTGATTAGCGAAGTGAAGAAAGTGGACGATAACACCGTCCAGTTCGTGCTGACCCGTCCGGAATCGCCGTTCC
This sequence comes from Klebsiella sp. RCJ4, assembly GCF_009025755.1. Classification (NCBI taxonomy): domain Bacteria; kingdom Pseudomonadati; phylum Pseudomonadota; class Gammaproteobacteria; order Enterobacterales; family Enterobacteriaceae; genus Klebsiella; species Klebsiella sp. RCJ4. The sequence goes on along the minus strand of NZ_WCIN01000042.1, from coordinate 240,501 downwards.
TTGCCGATCTCGCCATGGACTTCGCCTCTATTCTGTCAAAAGAGTATGCCGACAACATGCTGAAAGCCGGTACGCCGGAGAAAGTGGACCTCAACCCAATCGGTACCGGCCCGTTCCAGCTGCTGCAGTACCAGAAAGACTCCCGCATTCTCTATAAAGCCTTCCCGGGCTACTGGGGCACCAAGCCGAAAATCGATCGCCTGGTCTTCTCCATTACCCCTGATGCTTCCGTGCGCTACGCTAAGCTGCAGAAAAACGAATGCCAGATTATGCCGTACCCGAACCCGGCAGATATCGCGCGCATGAAGGAAGACAAAAACATCACGCTGCTGGAACAGCCGGGCCTGAACGTCGGCTACCTCTCTTTCAACACCGAGAAGAAGCCGCTGGATGATGTCAAAGTTCGCCAGGCGCTGACCTACGCGGTAAACAAAGAAGCGATTATCAAAGCCGTTTACCAGGGCGCAGGCCAGGCCGCGAAGAACCTGATCCCGCCGACCATGTGGGGCTATAACGACGACGTTAAAGACTACACCTACGATCCAGAGAAAGCGAAAGCGCTGCTGAAAGAAGCAGGCCTGGAAAAAGGCTTCACCATCGACCTGTGGGCGATGCCGGTACAGCGTCCGTATAACCCGAACGCGCGCCGTATGGCTGAGATGATTCAGGCTGACTGGGCGAAAGTCGGCGTCCAGGCCAAGATCGTGACCTACGAGTGGGGTGAATACCTCAAGCGCGCGAAAGCGGGCGAGCATCAGACCGTCATGATGGGCTGGACCGGCGACAACGGGGATCCGGATAACTTCTTCGCCACCCTGTTCAGCTGCGCGGCGGCAAAAGACGGTTCTAACTACTCCCGCTGGTGCTACAAGCCGTTTGAAGACCTGATTCAGCCGGCTCGCGCCACCGATGACCACAACAAACGCATTGAGCTGTATAAGCAGGCTCAGGTCGTGATGCACGATCAGGCTCCGGCGCTGATCGTCGCCCACTCCACCGTCTATGAGCCGGTGCGTAAAGAGGTCAAAGGCTACGTGGTCGATCCATTAGGTAAACACCACTTCGATAACGTCTCTATCGAATAATAACAGCGTGTTTCCCCTCTCCCCGCCTTGGGGAGAGGGAATTGACATTTGTGAGCAATACAGACGTCCTGTCACCAGGCGGGCCGTCTCCAGAGAGAATCCGGGTTATGTTGCAGTTCATTCTCCGACGTTTGGGACTTGTCATCCCAACATTTATCGGTATTACCCTTCTCACTTTTGCCTTCGTTCATATGATCCCCGGCGACCCGGTGATGATTATGGCGGGCGAACGTGGTATTTCCCCTGAACGTCACGCGCAGCTGCTGGCCGAAATGGGCCTCGATAAACCAATGTGGCAGCAGTACGTCAACTATATTTGGGGCGTGATGCACGGCGATTTGGGCATCTCGCTGAAAAGCCGTATTCCCGTTTGGCAAGAGTTTGTGCCGCGCTTTAAGGCCACGATGGAGCTGGGCGTCTGCGCGATGATTTTTGCCGTCATCGTCGGGATCCCGGTGGGCGTGCTGGCGGCGGTTAAACGCGGCTCTATCTTCGACCACACCTCCGTGGGCCTCGCGCTGACAGGCTACTCTATGCCTATCTTCTGGTGGGGCATGATGCTGATCATGCTGGTGTCGGTACAGCTTAACCTGACGCCGGTTTCCGGGCGCATCAGCGATACCGTCTTCCTTGACGATACCCTGCCGCTGACCGGATTTATGCTGATCGATACCGCGATTTGGGGCGAGCCGGGCGACTTTATTGATGCGGTAATGCATATGATCCTGCCCGCCGTGGTGCTGGGGACGATTCCCCTGGCGGTGATCGTGCGTATGACCCGTTCATCAATGCTGGAAGTGCTGGGCGAGGATTATATCCGTACCGCGCGCGCGAAAGGCCTGACGCGGATGCGGGTGATCATCGTTCATGCGTTGCGTAACGCGATGCTGCCGGTGGTCACGGTGATCGGTCTGCAGGTCGGTACACTGCTGGCGGGGGCCATCCTGACCGAAACCATCTTCTCCTGGCCGGGCCTTGGCCGCTGGCTGATTGACGCGCTGCAGCGCCGCGACTATCCGGTGGTGCAGGGCGGGGTGCTGCTGGTGGCGACGATGATTATTCTCGTCAACCTGCTGGTCGACCTGTTGTACGGCGTGGTGAACCCGCGTATCCGGCATAAGAAGTAAGGGGCCATCATGTCACAAATTACTGAAAATAAAGTTGTCGCCGCGCCGGTGCCAATGACCCCTCTGCAGGAGTTCTGGCACTATTTTAAACGCAACAAAGGCGCCGTCGTGGGGCTGGCCTATGTCGTGGTGATGATTATCATCGCCGTCTTCGCCAACTTCCTCGCGCCCTATAATCCGGCGGATCAGTTCCGCGATGCGCTGCTGGCTCCACCGTTCTGGCAGGAGGGGGGCAGCGTGAGCCACCTGCTCGGCACCGATGACGTCGGCCGCGATATCCTGTCGCGCCTGATGTACGGCGCGCGCCTGTCGCTGCTGGTAGGCTGTCTGGTGGTGGTACTGTCGCTGATCCTCGGCGTGGTGCTCGGCCTTGTCTCGGGCTACTTTGGCGGCGTGGTTGACTCGGTCATTATGCGCGTTGTCGATATTATGCTGGCGCTGCCGAGCCTGCTGCTGGCGCTGGTGCTGGTGGCCATCTTCGGTCCGTCGATCGTCAATGCCTCAATAGCGCTGACCTTTGTCGCCCTGCCGCACTACGTGCGTCTGACCCGCGCCGCGGTGCTGGTGGAGGTAAACCGCGACTACGTGACCGCTTCCCGCGTGGCGGGGGCAGGCGCGATGCGTCAGATGTTCATCAACATTCTTCCTAACTGCCTTGCGCCGCTGATTGTTCAGGCGTCGCTGGGCTTCTCTAACGCCATTCTCGATATGGCCGCTCTTGGCTTCCTTGGCATGGGTGCGCAGCCGCCGACACCGGAGTGGGGCACGATGCTCTCCGACGTGCTGCAGTTCGCGCAGAGCGCCTGGTGGGTCGTCACCTTTCCGGGTGTCGCTATCCTGCTGACGGTGCTGGCATTTAACCTGATGGGTGACGGTCTGCGTGACGCGCTCGATCCCAAACTGAAGCAGTAAGAGGTTCGAGATGGCGTTATTAAATGTAGATAAACTCTCGGTGCACTTCGGAGACGAAGGGACGCCGTTCCGCGCCGTAGATCGCGTAAGCTACAGCGTAAATCAGGGCGAAGTGGTCGGTATCGTCGGCGAGTCCGGCTCGGGTAAATCGGTCAGCTCGCTGGCGATTATGGGGCTGATTGACTATCCCGGCCGGGTGATGGCTGAAAAGCTGGAGTTTAACGGTCGCGACCTGAAGCGCATTTCCGAAAAAGAGCGCCGCCAGCTGGTGGGCGCGGAAGTGGCGATGATCTTCCAGGACCCGATGACCAGCCTGAATCCGTGCTATACCGTCGGTTACCAGATTATGGAAGCCATTAAGGTGCACCAGGGCGGCAACAAGAAAACCCGCGTGCAGCGGGCGATTGACCTGCTGACGCTGGTGGGGATCCCCGATCCGGCTTCGCGTCTTGACGTCTATCCGCACCAGCTTTCCGGCGGTATGAGCCAGCGCGTGATGATCGCGATGGCCATCGCCTGTCGGCCAAAGCTGCTGATTGCCGATGAGCCCACGACGGCGCTGGATGTGACCATCCAGGCGCAGATCATCGAGCTGCTGCTGGAGCTGCAGCAGAAAGAGAATATGGCGCTGATCCTGATTACCCACGATCTGGCGCTGGTGGCCGAAGCGGCGCACAAAATCATCGTCATGTACGCGGGGCAGGTGGTGGAAACCGGCGATGCGGAGGATATCTTCCGCGCGCCTCGCCACCCCTATACGCAGGCGCTGCTGCGCGCGCTGCCGGAGTTCGCTCAGGATAAAGCGCGTCTTGCCTCGCTGCCGGGCGTGGTGCCGGGCAAATACGACCGTCCGAGCGGCTGTCTGCTCAACCCGCGCTGCCCCTATGCGACCGACAAATGCCGCAGCGAAGAACCTGAGCTGAACCTGCTTAACGGCGGTCGCCAGTCGAAATGTCATTACCCACTTGATGATGCCGGGAGGCCTGGGCTATGAGTACGCATGAGGCCACCACGCAACAGCCTCTGTTGCTGGCCACCGATTTGAAAAAATACTATCCGGTGAAGAAGGGGCTCTTCACGCCGGAACGCCTGGTCAAGGCGCTGGACGGCGTCTCGTTTACCCTTGAACGCGGTAAAACGCTGGCGGTAGTGGGGGAGTCCGGCTGCGGTAAATCCACGCTCGGTCGTCTGCTGACGATGATTGAAATCCCCACCGGCGGCGAGCTCTATTACCAGGGACAGGACCTGCTTAAGCACGATCCGCAGGCGCAGAAGCTGCGCCGGCAGAAAATCCAGATTGTGTTCCAGAACCCCTACGGTTCGCTGAACCCGCGTAAAAAGGTGGGGCAGATTCTGGAAGAGCCGCTGCAGATCAACACCAGCTTGAGCAAAGAGCAGCGCCGGGAGAAGGCGCTGGCGATGATGGCCAAAGTGGGCCTGAAAACCGAGCACTACGACCGCTATCCGCATATGTTCTCCGGCGGCCAGCGTCAGCGTATCGCCATTGCCCGCGGTCTGATGCTTGACCCGGACGTGGTGATCGCCGACGAACCGGTTTCCGCGCTGGACGTTTCGGTGCGCGCGCAGGTGCTGAACCTGATGATGGATTTACAGCAGGATCTGGGGCTTTCTTACGTCTTTATCTCCCACGATCTGTCGGTTGTGGAGCATATCGCTGATGAAGTGATGGTGATGTATTTAGGCCGCTGCGTGGAGAAAGGGACGAAAGATCAAATCTTCAACAACCCGCAGCATCCGTACACGCAGGCGCTGCTGTCGGCAACGCCGCGTCTGAATCCGGATGACCGCCGCGAGCGCATCAAGCTCACCGGCGAGCTGCCGAGCCCGCTGAATCCACCGCCGGGCTGCGCGTTTAACGCCCGCTGCCGTCGCCGTTTCGGCCCGTGCACCCAGCTTCAGCCGCAGCTGAAGGACTACGGTGGCCAGCTGGTAGCCTGCTTTGCGGTCGACCAGGATCAGAACGGCGAGAAGCCCCTGAGCTGATTCAGGCAATCGATAATCAAAGCCGAAGCCTGTGCTTCGGCTTTTTTTTAACCATAACTCAGCACTGTTGGAACAACCGACAACGAACAATACCGGCATTTTACGCCACAACCATTGCTATCTCGGGAGTCCGGGATAACTACATGAATGTATTTTACTTTATCTTGATTGTTTCTTTAGCCGGAGCAAATTAACAGCAAAAGCGATGCATAAAACTGTTCCTTGTTGTTCGGTCAACGCTTTATATTCCTGGTTTTTAGCTAACATCCTGAGCTATTTATTTTGGACGGGAACACTATTTTATTATTTTAATTAAGCGCGGTAAGTGATTTCTAAACGCCTTAAAAAATATTAAAATGTATTCTCTTTAGCCTTCCCCTGGCGTGTATTACGCCATTTTTTAAAATTCAGACAGTATAAAAAACTACGATCTGCTAATAGCCTGGCAGGCTGCGGGGGGATTGACGGCGCAGCCGCCCAAAAAATGGGGCTATCATTTTGAAAAAGAACTGTTAGTGTAACCGCACTACCACTATGGAATTACACCAGCCTGACCTATCCAAAATAATCAAATCGCGACTAAAGTTAGCGTATTGTGACGGCCGTAACGCCGGGTAAATGCCCAAAAAACAACAAATTAAACTACGCTTTAGTGGCGTGGGATGACAATTAAAACAGATTAAATATGACGTATTTAAATCATGAGGTTATCTATGAACCATTATGATGATTTGCAGCGCTTCAAGGAAAAGACGCGGACACACAGTCTAAAATTCAAGGACCTTTCATCAGAAGCCGCTGCCGGTGAAAAAGGGGATTGGGTTATTCTCAATCAACTTATTCCGGCGGAGGAAGCGTCTTCTTTGGCCATGGGTGGGTCAGTTTCCTTACCTCTGCCGCAGCGGGTTCCTGCCGATATGTTTCACAAGGTGGAGCCTGCGGTCGTTCAGGCTCCCCCGGCGCCCTCTTTGGCTGCACCGTCCCTGATTATCCCGCCCTCCGCGCCGCAGCCCGCCCCCGTGACGGACATGACTGCTGCAGTGGCCGTAGAGCCTGCGCTGCCGCAAAGCCTGGCAGCGGCTACGCCCGCTTCCCAGCCGGCGGTTTCTCAGGCTGCTGCGCAGCCGGTACCGGTCAGCGTCCCTGCTCCGGCAGTCAGGCCTCGTCCGGCGGCCGCGCCGACGACGGAGGGTTTTGCCCATCTTTTTGCGGCCAAAACCGCGGAGCCGGTAGCAAAAGATAAAGATCAGTCACTGAAATCACTCCTGGAGAGGATTGCGACATGCCGTTGATCTGCGTGTGTTCACCGAAAGGCGGCGTAGGAAAAACGACCCTGGCGGCAAATCTGGCCTGGGCGCTGGCCCGCGCAGGCAGTAAAGTTCTGGCCCTCGATTTTGATGTGCAGAACGCCCTGCGCCTGCATTTTGGCGTCCCCCTCAGCGACGAGCGCGGCTATGTCGCGAAAGCGCTGGAGCTCCATGACTGGAGCCAGTGCGTATTAAGCGCCGGCAGCAATATTTTCGTCTTGCCCTACGGCGACGTGAGCGACGCGCAGCGGCAGGCCTTCGATGAACGCCTGAGCCATGATGAGCATTTCCTGACGCGCGGCCTGGCGGCATTACTCAATTATCCGGGACTGATTACGATTGCCGACCTGCCGCCGGGCCCTTCGCCCGCGCTAAAGGCGCTCACTTCGCTTGCCGATATGCATCTGGTACCGCTGCTGGCGGATACCGCCTCGATGTCCGCGCTGGCGCCCGTGGAAAAGCTGCGTCTGACCGGGGGCGAACTCAACCATAAACTCGGACACTATTTTGTGATCAACCAGAGCGATAACCGTCGCCAGGTCAGCCGCGATGTTACGGCGTTAATGGAAGAAAAGCTGGGCGATCGTCTGCTGGGCATCATCCATCGTGATGAAAGCGTGGTGGAAGCGAATGCTTCCCAGAAGTCTATCCTGGACTTTAACTCCTCCTCCGCAGCCGCCTTTGATATTGAAATTATTGCCAAAAAAATCTCTGCGCAGTTGGGTATCAATATTGGTGACGGCAAGGTGCATAGCCAGCCTCGCAGGTCAGGGCTTTAATTTAATTGCAGGGCTGCTGAATGAAAAAGACGCTTTTCTGGTTGCTGGTACTGGTACTTTCGCCCATTGCCGTGCTGGTGGTGATCACGCCGATGGACAGCCAAAAGCAGTATATTTTTGGCCTGCTGAGCATCGGTATTCTCTTTGTGATGGGGTTCAGTAAAAACCGCAGCGTTTCCGTCATCATGGTGGTGACATCGCTGCTGATGTCGACCCGATATATGTATTTCCGTCTGACGCAGACCCTGCATTTTAACTCCACCATCGAAGCGATTCTGGGGATGGGGCTGTTTCTGGCGGAAGTCTATATCTGGGTGATGCTGCTGCTTAACTACCTGCAAACGGTCTGGCCGCTAAAGCGTGAAATTGTCCCGCTGCCGGATGATATGAGCAAGTGGCCGACGGTAGATATCTATATTCCCAGCTATAACGAACCGCTTGAGGTGGTGCGTGATACGGTGCTGGCTGCGCAGTGTATTGATTATCCAAAAGATAAATTAAAAATCTATTTGCTGGATGACGGTAAGCGCAATGAATTCGCGGTATTCGCCGCCGACGTTGGGGTTGGGTATATCACCCGTAACGATAACAAACACGCCAAGGCGGGCAACCTCAACCACGCGATGACGTTGACCCACGGCGAGCTTATCTGCGTTTTTGATTGCGATCACGTGGCAACCCGCGTCTTTTTGCAGGCGACGGTGGGCGGATTCCTCAACGATCCGATGCTGGCGCTGGTGCAGACGCCGCACTACTTCTATTCTCCGGACCCCTTTGAGCGCAACCTCTCCGTGGGCCGCAATATTCCTAACGAAGGGATGCTGTTTTATGGCCCGATTCAGCAGGGGAACGACAACTGGAACGCGACCTTTTTCTGCGGCTCCTGCGCCGTCATTCGCCGCGCCGCGCTGGAACAGATCGGCGGCTTTGCGGTAGAGACCGTGACCGAAGATGCCCATACCGCGCTGAAGTTCCAGCGCCTGGGCTGGAAGTCGGCGTTCCTGGATATTCCTCTGGCGGCCGGCTTAGCCACCGAACGTCTGGTGGTGCACGTGATTCAGCGTACCCGCTGGGCGCGCGGGATGACGCAAATATTCCGTCTGGATAACCCGCTACTGGGCCGTGGGCTGACGTTCCAGCAGCGCCTGTGCTATCTCAGCGCCATGCTCTATTATCAGTTCGCCCTGCCGCGGGTGGTCTTTGTCACCGCACCGCTGGCCTACCTGCTGTTCAACCTGAATATCATCTACTCCTCGGCCAGCCTGATTGTCTCCTACGCGCTGCCGCATCTGTTCCTCGCGATCTATGTCGGCTCGCGCATGAACGGTCGCTATCGTTACAGCTTCTGGGGCGAAATCTACGATATCGTGCTGGCGTTCCACCTGGTGCTGCCGACGCTGGTGACCATGATTTTCCCCAAACGCGGGAAATTCAACGTGACCGATAAAGGCGGCCTGCTGGACGTGGGCTACTTCGACTTTACCGTCGTCAGACCGCACCTGGTCGTCGCCTGTCTGCTGGGCCTGGGGGTGGTGGTCGGTATCGTCCGCGCCATCGGTCACGACTACTTTGGCTCAGACCCGAACGTTATCGCGCTGAACGTCGGCTGGGGGATTTACAGCCTGATCTTCCTGCTGGCCGCCATTGCCGTGGCGCGCGAAACCCGTCAGGTGCGAAAAACGATTCGTATTGATGTCGATATTCCGGTACTGATCCACTACACCAGCGGCATTGTCTCCCGCAGCCACACCGCGGACCTGTCCATGGGCGGCTGCCGCGTAAGCGCGCCGGATAAGCGTCACCTGCAGGATGAAATCGAAGAGATTGAGCTGATTCTCCAGTCCGGCGCGATTTCGATCCCGGTGCGCCAGGTTACCGCTGACGACCAGTTTATTCGTCTGCAATTTGATGAAAACATTCAGCTCTCCCGCCGCCGCGAGCTGGTGCGCGTGGTGCTGGCCCGCGCCGATGCGTGGATTAACCCGCCGCGCCCGCAGGACAACCCGTTCCGCTCTTTTGCCACCATTTTGCGCTGCGTATTCGAACTGTTCTGGCTGACGTGGAAGACGCGCCGTAGCCAGCGTCGTCAGCCGCCTGCGGCGAATCCCGCGCAGGAGGATGGCAGCCTATGAAACGTTTAACGACGCTTGCGCTGCTGGCCGGTATGCTCTCTGCGCCAGCGCTGCATAGCGAGGAAACGCCCTCTGACGCATTGCCGCCGCTTAATTTTCCGCTACCTGATGCGCAAGCCAGCGGCGCGTCGGCGCCTGCCAGCGAAGCGAATTCGCCCGCCACGACCGAGCCCGCGCCGGCAAACGTCCCTCAGCCGGCTTCGCTACCCGCGATGCCGTCGCCGGTTGCCTCTGGGGTCGCTGATACGGTGCCGCTAACGCCGATTGTCGGCGGAGACCTGAACCTCATGCAGATGGGCATGCCGGACGGTATCATCCTTAGCGGTGGACAAAACCAGGGCGGCGCCAGCTTTACTCTGCCCTCCGATCAGGTGGTCACCCACGCCCAGCTGATGCTGGATGTTAAGGTCTCGCCGGAGATGGCGTCCCGCAACGCCACGCTGCAGTTAATGCTCAACGGCCAGCCGCTCGGCACGCTGCCGCTGGGCGCGGACGGCGAGGAGATCTCGCACTATCAGCTGGATATTCCGGCGGCGCTGATGGTCTCCAGCAACAACCTGAGCTTTAAGATTAACGACGGCGATGCAATGCAGTGCCGGCTCGATATTCACGACACCTCGCGGGTGACCATTTTGCCCGCCTCCCACTTTAGCTGGGAGAGCCAGCAGCTTAATATCAGCAACGATTTAGGCCATTTCCCGCGCCCGTTTTTCGACAGCATGCAGATGACGCCGGCGGATATCGCTATCGCGTATCCGGAGAAACCAACGGCGGATATCTTCAGCGCAGCGGCGCTGGTGTCGTCATGGCTGGGTATTCAGGCCGATTATCGCGGTATCGCTTTTGACGCGCTGCGCGATCGCCTGCCCGAGAAGCACGGTATTATCATCGGCCACCCCGGCGATCGGGTGGGCGGCCTGACGCTGCCGCAAACCGACAAGCCGCTGCTGCGGATCGTTGAGAACCCCGGCAATCCGGCCTATAAGCTGCTGCTCATCGTCGGCCAGAACGACGCGGCGCTGCGGATGGCCGCCTGGCGCCTGACCCGCGGCGATTTCGCCCCGCAGACGGCCAGCATGGATGTTGATCCGCAGACGATAGCCGTCAGCAAGCCGTACGATGCCCCGCGCTGGATCGCCACCGATCGGCCGGTAAAAATCAGCGAGCTGATCCGCCAGGATCAAAGTATGACCGTCAGCGGCGTATGGCATGAACCGCTACGCGTGGCCTTCCGCGCCGCGCCGGACCTCTACCTGTGGGATGGCGAAACCATTCCCCTGCAGATCGGCTACCGTTTCCCGTCGGAGAGCTGGATTAACGAGGATAGGTCGCTGCTGAGCGTGACGCTCAACAACACCTTCCTCAACAACCTGCCGATGAATAAACAGGGTCCGCTGGAGAAGCTCTGGCGTCACCTGGGCGGCGACGCGCGTCAGGAACGGTTCACTATCCCGCTGGCGCCGTATCTGATTTACGGCGATAACCAGCTCTCGCTCTATTTCAATCTGGTGCCGAAGGACAGCGCGCCCTGTTCGGTTCTGCTGAACAGCACGATTAAGAGCCGCATCACCGACGACTCGTGGATCGATTTGAGCGGTACGCGGCACTTCTCGCTGTTGCCGAATCTTTCCTATTTTGTCGGCGCGTCGTTCCCGTTCTCCCGGTTGGCGGATTATTCGCAAACCACGCTGCTGCTGCCGGAACAGCCTTCGGAAACGCAGGTCGCGACGATGTTGAATCTGGCCGCCCGTTCGGGTAATTCGACCGGTAAAGCGCTGGCCAATAACCGCGTGATGTTGGGCGTTCCTGACGACGGCGCGAATGCGCTGTTCCTGCGCGATCGCGATGTACTGGCGGTGAGCGCCCTCGATCAGAAAGCGTTTAATCAGCGCCTGCTGGCCGATTCTCCCTATCACCCGGTCGATAACCTGCTGAGCGTACGTGAACCTGCGCTATGGACAAAAATTCAGCGCAGGCTGAGCGGCGACTGGGCCTCCGACGGCGTGGATGCCGATCGCTATTTCTCTTCCAGCAGCGCCTGGCGCGGGTTTATTAGCTATCGCTCGCCGTGGAACCCGCAGCGGGTGGTCGTGGTGGCGATGGCCAGCAGCGACGATCAGCTGGCGAAACTGGAAGACGATCTTAATTCACCGCGCATCAATGCCGGTATTCGCGGCGATACGGCGGTGATTACCAGCGACAACGGCGTGCGTAGCTTCCAGGTCAGTACGCCGTTCCCCAGCGGCCAGATGCCGTGGTACATGATGGCGGTGTGGTATGCCAACCAGCACTCCGGCCTGCTGGCGGTGCTGGGGTTAATCGCCACGTCCATTCTGGGTCTGGCGCTGACCGCGATGTTCAAACGTCATGCCCGCAAGCGCCTGGAGTCGGGAGATAGCCAATGAAAAGAGTCGGTAAAATGAATACGAAGGCGGCCCGTCAATTTTCCACGCTGTGCCTGTCCGGCGCGCTGACGCTTGGCGCCTTCGGCGAGGCGCAGGCGGCGGGTAACGATGCGGCGCTGCAGGCGCTGTTTGCGCAGGCCAACTACTGGCACGAAAAATCGCACGACGAGCTGGCGATGGAATCGCTGCAAAAAGTGTTATCGGTGGATGCCAACAACGCTCAGGCGTTGTATCTGATGGCGCTGTGGGCGCAGCAGGGAGGCAACCTGCAGGCCGCGGCCCAGTGGCGGGCGCGACTGGAGAAAGCGGCGCCCAACAGTCCCGGCTTGCAGGATCTGGATAGCGCCAAAAAAATGGCGCAGGTCCCGCAGGGGCAGCTCAACCTGGCCAGACAGCAGGCGCGCAGCGGCAACGTGCCTGCCGCGCTGGCGACCTGGCGGAGTATGTTCAACGGCAGCGTTCCGCCTTCCGGACTGGCGGCGGAATACTACATGACGATGGCCAGCGACAAATCGCTCTATCCGCAGGCGTTGAGCGAACTGCGTCAGTACGTCGTTCAGCATCCGCAGGAGAACGGGCCGCGCGTGGCCCTCGGCAAGGCGCTGACCTGGCGCGAAGAGACCCGCCGGGAAGGGATCGCCATGCTGGAGCCGATGGCCAGCGGCAGCAAAGAAGCCGATGCGGGACTGCGTCAGGCGCTGCTGTGGATGGGGCCGCAGCCGGGAGATGAGCCGTTTTACGATACCTGGATGCAGCGCCATCCGCAGGATAGCGAAGTGCAGAACTACTTCCGCGAACGGCGCAGCGGCCAGGCGCGCGGTCAGGGTTACGCTGACCTGAACAGCGGCAATACCGCCGCGGCGAAGCAGCAGTTTGAACAGGTCCTGCAAACCAATCCGCAGGACGCTGACGCGCTTGCCGGGATGGGCTATATCGCCCAGCGCAGCGGCGATTTTCAGGCGGCCTCTCAGTATTTGGGCCGGGCGGCGGATCTCGGCGGCGAGGGCTCTGAAACCCGGCGTCAGCAGGCGGGGGATGCGCTGTTTTACGGCCAGCTTGCTCAGGCGCAGCAGGCCTATAAGCAAGGCAACATTAGCCAGGCGCTGGCGCTCTCCGCGCCGCTGGCGCAGCAGAGCGGGACGCAGGGCTCGGCGGCGAAGCTGTTCCGCGCCGACGTTCTGCGCCACAACAAAGACCTGCCCCAGGCCGAACAAACGCTGCGGGCGCTGCTCAACGAGCAGCCGCAAAATGGCCCCGCCCGGGAGAATCTCTATTACGTTCTGCGTGAACAGAATAAAACTGCGGAAGCCCAGTCGATGCTGCGAACGCTGCCGGAAAGCCTGCAGCAAAAGCTGCAGCCGCGCGTGGTCACCGGGACGCCGGGAGACTCCCTGCGTCGACAGGCCCAGGAGCAGGCCGGCGGCGGTAACGTGTCCGGGGCGATCGCCACGCTGCGCCAGGGCGTTTCTCGCTATCCGGACGATGCGTGGATGCGCCTCGATCTGGCCCGACTGCTGCAAAAATCCGGTAACGACGGCGAGGCGAACGCGATGATGGGCGCCGCGTATCGTCCCGGCGCCAGCAGCAGCTCGCTGTACGCCGCCGCCCTTTTCGCCAGCGAGAACGGCGGCTGGCAGCAGGCGCAAACGCTGCTGGCAAGAATTCCCCCCGCCAGCCAGACCAGCCAGATGCGCGATTTGCACCAGCGGGTGAACTACAACCTGCAGCTGGCGACGGCCGAGGGGTATCTGGCGCAGGGTAATTCCGTCGCGGCGTCCAATACGCTGAGGGCGATGGCCGCGACGCCGCCAAAAGCCCCGGCGGATGTCGGTAAACTGGCGCGCCTGCTGGCCCAGAGCGGCGATGTCACTACCGCGGTATCGCTGGTGCGTAACAATATTAACGGCGGTATCTCCGGCAACGCCGGGGATTACGCCGATCAGGTGACGGTGCTTAACCAGGCTGGCCTGACCAACGAAGCGCAGAGGCTGCTCACTAATCCGCAGCTGCAGGCAAGCAGTACGCCGACGCAGCTGGCCAGCATTCGCAACGGCTATGTGATTAACGACGCGGATCGCCTGCGCGAGCAGGGTAACTACGCGGCGGCGTATGACAAGCTGATGGGCGCCATGCAGAGCGACCCGCAAAATACCGACCTGATGTTCGCCATGGCGCGTCTCTATCAGAGCGGCAAAATGAATAAAGAGGCCGGGGTCGTCTATGACTACCTGATGACCCGCGATACGCCGACCCAGGACGCGCGCAGCGGGGCTATTGATGTCGCGCTGTCGGCGGGCGATAACGACCGGGCGGCGCAGCTGGCAGGCGGGCTGCGCCCGGATAATTCGCCGGACCGTTTGCTGCTGCTGGCGCGCGTGGCCGAATCGCAGGGCCATCATCAGCAGGCGATGACCTATCTGCGCAGCGCTCGCGGCAGGCTGCTGGGGTTACAGAGCAGCAACGGCACGCAAACGCCGACCGTGGGCGGCGTGCTGGCGGCGGATAATCCGTTCGTCGGCGTCTCGCGCACGCCGGCGGCGACGCGTACCGCCTCCACCTACGGGCAATATATGCCGTGGCAGGTTTCACAGGTATCGACGGGCGATGGCAGCACGCTGCCGGGGATCCAGCGCACCGATCTGCCGGTCGAAACCGCGCACACCCGGATGCTGCGCCAGGTGGATACCATGATGGAGACGTTGCAGGAAAAAACCGGGACCTGGCTGCAGGGGGGCATGGAGGTTCGCGGCCGCGATGGCGAATCCGGCACCAGCAAGCTGACCGAAATCAAAACCCCGCTGACCTGGTCCTCTTCACCGTTCGGTGATTCGCGTTTCGACTTTACCGTGACGCCGATTACGTTGAACGCAGGGACGGCAACCGGGGACGCCTGGCGGCGCTATGGCGCGAATCCGCTATCAAACGCGGTCTCCAATATGATTTCCACCGCCACCAGCGAGCAGGCGGCGATTGCGGCGATGACCGATACCGAGCGCACGACGTACTTTGCCAACAATCCGGGGGCGGAGACCTTGAGCGGTCTCGGCACGCTGAATGCTTCAGACTTTAACGCCACCACCAGCAGCGGCATGGAGAACCTGGCGAAGCTGGGCGCTTACGATTCCGGGCAGGTCGCCAGCTATCTGGCTTCTTCAAATCTGAAACCTAACGTTGATCGGGCCAGCGGCTCAACCGATTCACAAAAAGCCAACGGCGTGGCGCTGGCGGTGGCGCTGAGCGGCGACGAATATCGCGTCGATATCGGCAGCACGCCGCTGGGTCAGGATCTGAATACCGTGGTGGGCGGCGTGAAGTGGTCGCCGAAGCTGACTAACTATCTGTCGCTGATTTTTACCGGCGAGCGTCGTTCGCTGACCGACAGCCTGCTCTCTTGGGTGGGGCTGAAGGATTCCTACTCCGGCAAAACCTGGGGTCAGGTGACCAAAAACGGCGGTACCCTGCAGCTCAGCTACGACGATGGCGATGCCGGTTTCTACGTCGGCGGCGGGGGCTATAGCTACCTGGGACAAAACGTCGCCAGCAATACCAGCATCAACGCCAACGCCGGGGTTTATCTGCGGCCTTACCACGATGAGTATCGTCAGCTGCAGACCGGGCTGAGTATGAGCTACATGGATTACTCGAAAAACCTGAGCTACTTCACCTACGGGCAAGGGGGCTACTTCAGCCCGCAGAACTACGTCAGCGTGTCGCTGCCGGTGAGCCTGACGGAGAAATATGATAACTGGACGATGAAGCTTGGCGGTTCGGTGGGGTATCAATCTTACAGCCAGGATAAGAGCGCCTATTTCCCGACCAACGCCGAGTGGCAGCAAACGCTCGAGACCGCTGTTAGCAACGGTTTTGCTAAAGAGGCCTACTATTCAGCCACCTCGAAGAGCGGCATCGGCTATACCCTGCGCGCCGGCGCGGATTACAAAGTCAATAAACAGATGACGCTCGGCGGCCAGGTGGGTTATGACACCTTCGGCGATTACAACGAGAGCACCGCCGGCCTCTATATCCGCTACATGCTGGGAGATCGCTGATCGTGACGGACAATAACAATGCGCTGGTAATGGCCTGGTTTCAGCAGCAGCAAACCCCTGCCGGGTGGTTCGATCTGCTGCTGATTATGGTTGATGGCATGGTCAATAACGCGGGCGAGCTGGAGAGCCAGCCCTTTCTGCGGCAAATGGGCGAGGCGCTGGCCGATGAGCATCCGCTACCGGCGTCGGAAACGCTCGGTGAGCTGGAAGCCAATATGAATGCGCAGCTAAGCCGTTTTCAGTGGGGCGTAGTGAGCGTTGAGGTTAGCGATGACGGCCTGCGGTTACGCCATCAGGCGCTGCCGGTGAGCCGCGATGAAGCGCGCCGCGTCCGCTGGTGTAATGCGTTTTGTGCCATACTCGAGGGGCTTTATTCCCGCTGGCTACAGGGACAGGGCGGCGCGGCGCACGTGGTGTTACAGCGCGAGCGGCTGTTTTCGGTCTCTGACGTTCAGTTTCTTTACTTCCATCCCTGAAGGGTGAATTTATGTCCTTGCGTGCTTTAGCGACAGTCGTGGTGACGACGGTGATGATGCTTCCCCACGCGTGGGCCGATACGGCGTGGGAAAGCTATAAATCGCGTTTTATGATGCCGGACGGACGCATTATTGATACCGGCAACGGCAACGTCTCCCATACCGAAGGGCAAGGTTTTGCCATGCTGTTAGCGGTGGCCAATAACGATCGCTCCGCCTTTGACAAGCTATGGCAGTGGACCGATAAAACCCTACGCAACAAAGATAACGGGTTGTTTTACTGGCGCTATAACCCGGTGGCGCCCAATCCGGTGGCGGACAAAAATGACGCCACCGATGGTGATACCCTGATTGCCTGGGCGCTGCTGCGCGCGCAGCAGCAGTGGCATGAAAAATCCTACGGCAGCGCGTCGGATGCGATAACCGCTTCGCTCCTGAAGTCTACGGTGGTCACGTTTGCCGGTCGTCAGGTGATGCTTCCGGGCGCAAAGGGATTCTATCTCAACGACCACCTGAATCTTAATCCCTCCTACTTTATCTTTCCGGCGTGGCAGGCCTTCGCCGCGCGTACGCATTTAACCGCCTGGAGAAAGCTGCAGAGCGATGGCCAGGCGCTGCTGGGGAAAATGGCGTGGGGGAAATCGCAGCTTCCCAGCGACTGGGTGGCCTTAAGAGCGGACGGTAAGATGGAGCCGGCAAAAGAGTGGCCGACGCGAATGAGCTTCGATGCGATCCGTATTCCGCTGTATGTCTACTGGAGTGACCCGAAAAGCAGCCTGCTGACGCCGTGGAAAAACTGGTTCCAGCGCTATCCGCGTCTGCAGACGCCGGCGTGGATAAACGTGAATACCGATGAAGTGGCGCCGTGGTTTATGACCGGCGGGCTGCTGGCGGTACGCGATTTAACCCTTGGCGAAGCGCAGGCCGATCCGCAGATTACGCCGCAGGACGACTATTACTCCGCCAGCCTGAAGCTGCTGGTATGGCTGGCAAATAAAGACCAGGCGTAAACTATGGAATGCGCCTCGAATAACGCAGTCGAGCCGGGTGCTGAAATCTGAAGGGCGCCGTAGAATCGTCGGCAAGCCGGGCTTGCCCGGTGAGGCGCAATGTTGCGGGGGCTTGAACCCCGGCGGCAGAGATGAATTGGTTGCTGGAAAGAGAAAACCCCCGCACGTTGTTTGGTATCAACCTGGCAACGTATCGGGGGCTACTCTCAAACCTGAACAATTTGAGGATAGCCGCGAACGGTTGCCATTGCAACAAGGCGGCTGTATGACGCTCGCTCAGTTGGGCCTGCTGCTGTGGGACGATCTGGCGGCTCCGGTGATTGCTGGCATTCTGGTCAGCATTATCGTGAGCCGGATGGATAACCGGAAGTAGCCGGCCGGTGGGTATCTGCCTGCCTTAGTGGCAGCATGCGCCCGAACGGGGCCGCAGGGGTAACAACCTGCGGCCTTTTTCGTTGTATTGCTGCAACAAAAAAGTTTCCTGGAATGCGTCTCGCACCGCGCGTAATGGCGGAGTGCGGGTACCCGATCGGGCCAGTAGAATAGTCGGCAAGCCGGGCTCGCCCGGTGAGGCGCAATGTTGCGGGGGCTTGAACCCCGGCGGCATAGAGAGATGGTTGCTGGAAAGAGAAAACCCCCGCACGTTGTTGGTATCAACCTGGCAACGTATCGGGGGCTAACCTCGCATCTAGACCATTCGAGGATAGCCGCGAACGGTTGCCATTGCAACAAGGCGGCTGTATGACGCTCGCTCAGTTGGGCCTGGTGCTGTGGGACGATCTGGCGGCTCCGGTGATTGCTGGCATTCTGGTCAGCATTATCGTGAGCCGGATGGATAACCGGAAGTAGCCGGCCGGTGGGTATCTGCCTGCCTTAGTGGCAGCATGCGCCCGAACGGGGCCGCAGGGGTAACAACCTGCGGCCTTTTTCGTTGTATTGCTGCAACAAAAAAGTTTCCTGGAATGCGTCTCGCACCGCGCGTAATGGTGGAGTGCGGGTACCCTATCGGGCCAGTAGAATCGTCGGCAAGCCGGGCTCGCCCGGTGAGGCGCAATGTTGCGGGGGCTTGAACCCCGGCGGCATCGATGGATGGGTTGCTGGAAAGAGAAATCCCCCGCACGTTGTTTGGTATCAACCTGGCAACGTATCGGGGGCTAATCTCGAACCTCAACAATTCGAGAATAGCCGCGAACGGTTGCCATTGCAACAAGGCGGCTGTATGACGCTCGCTCAGTTGGGCCTGGTGCTGTGGGACGATCTGGCGGCTCCGGTGATTGCTGGAATTCTGGTCAGCATTATCGTGAGCCGGATGGATAACCGGAAGTAGCCGGCCGGTGGGTATCTGCCTGCCCTAGTGGCAGCATGCGCCCGAACGGGGCCGCAGGGGTAACATCCTGCGGCCTTTTTCGTTTATTGCGGATAAGGGACCCAGCTGCCGCCGTTCAGCTGAACATACGGTTTCCCCTGGTATTGAATGACGATGGCGTTGGAGTTTTCCGACACCGCCGCGCTCTGCGGCAGGTTGGCAATATACTGCTGCCAGTTGATGTCGTTTTCGTCAAACATCTTGCCGTCGAGGGCGCGGACCACCAGCTCAGAAATCGCCAGGTAGCTGCTTGGCTGGTTAATGATAATCGGCGCATCGGGGTGTCTTGCCTTAATGCCGAAGAATTTCACCGCCGCCGGTACGTTGGTAATGGATGGGCTGGGAATATCGCGCAGGCCGGAAACCTGCATTTTGTCGCCTTTCAATGCCGCACCGTGTTCCGGTACGACGATGACCAGCACCTTACGCCCCGATTTCTCCAGTTCGGTGAAGAAATTATCCAGCTCATCGAAGAACTTCTGCGCACGGGCTTTATAGTCCGCGGTTTTGCTCTGGCCCGGATAGTGGTTACCGTCATGCAGCGGCAGCGTGTTGTAGAAGGTCGCCGTGCGCGGCGTATTCAGCTTATCCAGCGTCTGCAGCCAGCGGTTCAGCGTTGCCTGGTCGTCATAGACCGGTGAGCCGTCAAAACCCTGCAAAATCACCGGCAGGCCGCTTTGATCCATCAGCGGGCTCTGGATCCCGCCCAGCGAGCGAAGCTCCTTCAGGAAGTCGCCGAAGATACCGTTGTGGCCGAGCATCAACTGCTGCGTGAAGCCCAGCTTCGCCAGGTTTTCAAACAGATAGCATTCGCTGCCCGATGGCTGATAAAGGTTCGCATGAGAGAGCTGGCCGCAGCTGGCGCGCAGCAGACGCGCCGCCGCCGGCCCGCTGTAAGAGGTCGCCGAGTTAAAGTTTTTGAACAGCAGGTCGAAATGCTTCCACAGCGGATGATCCATCAGCCCGGCCGCTTCAATATCCGACCATGAGAGCGAGCAGATGTTGATTATCAGCACATCAAACGGCTGGGCATCGGCCGGAAGCGCATCCGGGAAAGTGGTTTTACGTTTTTGCTCGGAAGCGTAAAAGGCATTCAGCCAGTTGGTGAGATTGGCCGACGTCGGCGGCTCGGTTTGCGGCGGAATATCGTTATTCGCCGGTGCAGTATTGGTCGCGATGGCCGTTCCACCGCCCGTATTAACGGCGGTGTTCGCCGCCGCGGTCGTCGGCTGACCTGCCGGCCACAGGGTGAAAGAGGGCATCAGCGGGCTGACAACCAGCCAGACCACGATCGCTGAAACGAAAACCGTCACTCGTAGCCACTGGCTGATAAACAGCCACAGGACCAGCAGCACGAAGAACGCGCCGACCATATTCCAGTTAATAAAGCGGGTCACCAGATCCCAGATATAGTCGGCGCTGAAGCCGGCAATCTGCGAGCCCTGGCTGGCAATGCTTTCCGGGCCGGGCAGCCAGGTGTCGTGCCAGAACAACATAAAACCCAGCGGGATTGCTATCCAGTGGCGGATGCGGTGCAGCTTATACTGCGGAATTGGCACCAGCAGGAAGGCCAGAAACACCAGGTTTAACATGGGATGAAAATTGAGGTATCCGCCCCATAGCAATGCGAACTTCACCAGAAAGTAGAAGTTCCAGCCAGATAAGCCTCGCCAGTACCGCCAGAGCGGAAGCGACGCGGTGGGTGTTTTGGGTTTGGTCATTTCGTTGATTTGCCTTGCCTGGATGTCGCTTCCCGGCGCAGCACGCCAGCCGGTTTGACATAACGGGGTTTAAAGAACATCAGTCTTAATGTGGTGCGAATACGCCGCTGGTAGTGGCGCGTCAGGTATCCCAGCGGGAAGAACAGCAGGGCGCACAGGACGACCAGCTGAATAATATCGGCGATAGACATCATAAGGTTGGCTCCCCATCAATGGACAGACGGTGCGCCTCGGGGTTGCGCCGCCAGCTTCGCCCGTCATGGGTGGCGTTGATGGTTTCATTTTTGCCAAGCGAAATGGGCAGCGGCGTGTTCCAGTTCTCCGGCAGAATCCCGCGCATCTGCATGATTTCAGCCGTTATTTGCTTATCTTCAAACCAAATCATACGGTTAGAAAAAATATCGCCGGTTGGTAATGGGAAAATATGGTTTAACGCGGTATCCAGGTCGTTCACCCGGCAAAATGACAGAAACAGCACCAGGCGATTGTTGCCGATGGTCATAATGTCGCCCATACGGTTGGGCTTACACAGCGTCAGCGCCTGCTCTACGCGCAGGCCGGGCGCCGGGCGCAGCGCCACCATCACCCCTTTGCCATCGGCGGGCAGCATGGTGTTGGCCATAATATTGTGCACCGCTTCGCAGAAGTCCCCCCATTTCTGGTAGCCGCGCAGTTTTAGCGGCTGGCTCCAGGTCAGCAGAGTATTAAAATCTTCCGGAATATGGCGAGTAAACTGCTGTTTCTGAACGCTTTCTATAAGCGTGAGGCAGCGGGATAACGGCGCGCCGCTGGGAATAACCATATTGGCGCCGCTGCTCAGCAGCAGGCGTTCATCGGTGGCGCGCAGGCTCGGCGTTTGTTCGCGGACGACGATTTTTAACGCGCTGCCGCGCTGGCGGCGCAGGGTATGGATATAGCGTCCCAGCTGTTCAATCTGTTCGTTCTGGGTAATGGAGAAGATCAGCGTTGCCGCCTGCGCCATCCTCCCGGCGTTGAAAACGGCGTCGTTGGTATCGAACAGCGTCCAGTATTCGGATAGCGCGGGGGCACCTTCCAGTACGCGCAGATTGCTAAGAATGACTTTTTCGTCGCTGCGCGGTTGCACCACCGTTTCTTCATCCTGCGCCAGCCGCCAGCCGTTTTCATCCTGAAGAACAATGAGCTGCTGCCGGGCGCTGATGCCTTTTTCACTCCCCCACCAGGCGATATCGAACAGGTGGTTATCCCCCAGGTAACGAATACTTGCCAGACCGGAAAGCGAGCGGTACTCGCGTAATAAAGGGGAGAGTTGCTTATCGATATCGTGCCCGGAATTAAGTACTAGTAATGAACAACGATGATAATTAGTCCATCGATACGATTTCTCAACCCAATTGCATAAATCATCGCTTTTTATATTCTGCCAGGCATTTTCAGCGCATAGCAGAATAAACAAATAATTGCCAGGTTCGAGGGAACAAACTAAATCGCGGTGCATTTCTTGCAGCCCCTCAGCACGGTTCGGCATGCTAAATAACGCGATCTTTTCTGGCCCGCGATTTTTTTCTAGTTCAATGATTTTATTTGGGTTATCACCCATGACTATCGCCGCAACCTGGCTCTGTTTATCCTGGGCAGCCAGCGTATGGTTGAGCAGGCTTACCGCGTCGGCATAGCGGTCGACATTCAGCCACCATACTCCACCCACGGGCATATGACGTACTTCGTCCCATAATGATGAAATACCCAAAGAATATACGATATCCACGGCGTCCCTCGTGAGACTTGATTTACACTTGATTAGTTTACTAGCGAAAGCGTCAGAGTAAACCTAACATTGAAATTAAAGGACATCAGTTTTAGCATGTAAACATATTTTAAGGATGATCTTACGCCTCTCGGTTTAATTTATTGTATTTTCCAACGGACAGAGAAATGCCAGCAAAAGAGCCTGCTGTACCCACCGATGCGACTTTGGGCTACACGTTTCAAAATGATTTCCTGGCGTTAAGCCGGGCATTTTCCCTGCCTGATATTCACTACCACGATATTTCCCGACGCGAGCAGTTAACCGCGGCGCTAAAACGCTGGCCATTACTGGCTGAATTAGCAGAGAAAAAGTAAGGAAGCCGTCGATGGCGATTCTGGGATTACAGGGCGTGCGCGGCGGTACCGGCACCACGTCGATTACCGCTGCGCTGGCCTGGGCGCTGCAATTACTCGGTGAAACCGTACTGGTGGTGGACGCCAGCCCGGACAACATGTTGCGCTTTTTTTTCAACGTCGATTTCAGCCACAAAGCGGGCTGGGCGCGCGCCACGATCGACGGCAGCGACTGGCGCGACGCCGGTTTGCGCTACACCTCGCATATCGATCTTTTGCCCTTTGGTCAGCTGACGCCGGGCGAGCGCGCGAACATTGACCAGCTTCAGCCGACGCTGGCGCCGATGGCCGGGATGGTGCAGAAGCTCCATCAGCAGGGCGATCACCGCTGGCTGCTGATTGACCTGCCGGACGGTTACTCGCCGCTGACCCGCTCCCTCATTGACGTCTGCGACCGCACGCTGGTCATCGTGCATCCGGACGGCAACAGCCATATTCGCCTGCATCAGCAGGCGCTGCCGGTCAATAGCGATATTTTGATTAACGATCTGCGCGTCGGCAGCCAGCTGCAGGAGGATTTGTATCAGCTGTGGCTGGAGAGCCAGCGCCGCATTCTGCCGGTGACCATCCATCGTGATGAGGCGATGGCGGAGTGTCTGGCGGCGAAGCAGCCGCTCGGCGAGTACCGGCAGGACTCTCTGGCGGCGGAGGAGATACTGACGCTGGCCAACTGGTGTCTGCTGCACTACGCCGGGAAGGGGGCGGAATGATTCGCCTGAGCACCCTACTGCTGGCGCCGCCGGTCGGGAAACGGCTGAACGAGCGCTATCGCGACTATCGCCAGCACGGCGCGTCGTGGCTGTCGGCCGCGCTGGGCTGCCTGTGGGCATCTCTGGCATGGGCGTTTATGCCGCTGGAAACGCCGCGCTGGCAGGCTATTCGCGAACGTCACGGCGAGTTTTTCCCGCATATTAATCCGCATCGGCCGCGCCCGCTGGACCCGATTCGCTACCTGCTGCAGTGCGTGTGGCTGCTGGCGACGCGGGTGCCGGAGCCGGATAAAAAGATCAACTGGCGTTCGCTGGCGGCGCTGGAGGGCGTCCAGGGGCGCTATGCCCAGTGGCTGGAAAAGCTGCCGGAAAAGGTTAACGCCCGCACCGGTCATCTGGATAAGCATAAAGAGCTGGCTCACCTGTCGCCAAAGCTGCGGCGGTTTATTCTGGGCACGATAACCTTTTTCTCGCTAATCCTCGCGCTGCTCTGTATTACCCAGCCGTTTAATCCGCTCTCGCAGTTTATTTTCCTGCTGCTGCTGTGGGGCGTGGCGCTGCTGGTGCGCCGCATTCCGGGACGCTTTTCGGCCCTGATGCTGATCGTGCTGTCGCTGACCGTCTCCTGCCGCTACATCTGGTGGCGCTACACCTCGACGCTCAACTGGGATGATCCCGTGAGCCTCGTGTGCGGGATAATTCTGCTGTTCGCCGAAACCTACGCCTGGGTGGTGCTGGTGCTGGGGTATTTCCAGGTCGTCTGGCCGCTGAACCGTCAGCCGGTCCCGCTGCCGGAGGATATGGCGCAGTGGCCGACGGTCGATATTTTCGTGCCGACCTACAACGAAGACCTCAACGTGGTGAAAAACACCATTTACGCTTCCCAGGGGATCGACTGGCCGAAGGACAAGCTCAATATCTGGATCCTCGACGACGGCGGGCGCGAAGAGTTCCGCCAGTTCGCCAAAGACGTCGGGGTGCACTACATCGCCCGCACCACCCACGAACACGCGAAAGCCGGGAATATCAACAACGCCCTGAAGTACGCGAAGGGCGAGTTCGTGTCGATTTTTGACTGCGACCACGTGCCGACCCGCTCGTTCCTGCAGATGACCATGGGCTGGTTCCTGAAAGAGAAAGAGTTGGCGATGATGCAGACGCCGCACCACTTCTTCTCCCCGGACCCGTTTGAGCGCAACCTGGGACGATTCCGCAAAACGCCGAACGAAGGCACGCTGTTTTATGGCCTGGTGCAGGACGGGAACGACATGTGGGACGCGACCTTCTTCTGCGGCTCCTGCGCGGTGATCCGCCGCGGCCCGCTGGATGAAATCGGCGGCATTGCCGTGGAAACGGTGACTGAAGATGCCCACACTTCTCTGCGCCTGCACCGTCGCGGGCACACTTCAGCCTACATGCGTATCCCGCAGGCGGCCGGTCTGGCGACGGAGAGCCTGTCGGCGCATATTGGCCAGCGCATCCGCTGGGCCCGCGGGATGGTACAAATTTTCCGCCTTGATAACCCCTTGTTTGGCAAAGGGCTGAAGCTGGCGCAGCGCATCTGCTACGTCAACGCGATGCTGCACTTTCTGTCCGGTATTCCGCGGCTGATCTTCCTGACCGCGCCGCTGGCGTTTCTGCTGCTGCACGCCTATATCATCTATGCGCCAGCGCTGATGATCGCCCTGTTCGTGCTACCGCATATGATTCACGCCAGCCTGACCAACTCGAAGATTCAGGGCAAATACCGCCACTCTTTCTGGAGCGAGATCTATGAAACGGTGCTGGCGTGGTATATCGCGCCGCCGACCTTTGTCGCGTTGATTAACCCGCATAAGGGCAAATTCAACGTGACGGCAAAAGGCGGACTGGTGGAGGACGAGTACGTCGACTGGGTGATCTCTCGTCCCTATATCTACCTCGTGCTGCTGAACCTGGTCGGCGTCGGGGTGGGGATCTGGCGCTTTATGTACGGCCCGGAAAACGAAATCCTGACCGTCTGGGTGAGCATTATCTGGGTGTTCTATAACCTGATTATTCTCGGCGGCGCGGTGGCGGTCTCGGTTGAAAGCAAGCAGGTGCGGCGATCGCACCGCGTGGAGATGTCGATGCCGGCGGCGATTGCCCGCGATGACGGGCACCTGTTCTCCTGTACCGTCCATGATTACTCAGACGGGGGCCTTGGGGTCAAGATTCACGGCGAGGCGCAGGTGCTGGAAAGCCAGCACGTCAAGCTGTTGCTGAAACGCGGGCAGCAGGAGTACGCCTTCCCGGTGCGGGTCGCGCGGGTCAACGGCAGCGAGGTTGGGCTACAGCTGCTGCCGTTAAGCAATCAACAGCATATTGATTTTGTACAGTGTACGTTTGCCCGCGCAGATACGTGGGCGCTTTGGCAGGATAGCTTCCCGGAAGATAAGCCGATGGAAAGCCTGCTGGATATCCTGAAGCTGGGGTTCCGTGGATATCGTCACCTGGCGGAGTTTTCTCCGCCGTCGGTGAAGGTTATTTTCCGCTCGCTCACCATGCTGGTGGCCTGGTTTGTCTCGTTTATTCCGCGCCGTCCGGAACGCGCAGCGGCGACACTCTCGGCAGAACCGGCAATGGCTCAACAATGTTGACGTATTCCCCCACCTTTGCGTTGACTCGACTCAGGAGCGGGATTCTTGCTTCACGGTGGTGACCTTAGCTCCAGGGGGGGTTAAGGATTTACAGCCACTCCACAAGCTAACACGGCAAGCCCTGCCGCTTTGATATTACGGGCCGCGTTAATGTCGCGATCATGGTCTGCCCCGCATTCCGGGCAGGACCATTTACGAACATCCAGAGGCATCTTTTTCATGGTGAAACCGCAGCAGCTACAGCGTTTTGAAGACGGGAAAAACCGGTCGATTGCGACCACTGAACGCCCGGCCCATTCGCCTTTGTACCGGAGCTGGCGCGTGAATTCACCCCAGCCTGCGTCTGCTATCGCTTTGGACAACGACGGGTTGCGGAGCATGTTCTTCACCTTCAGAGATTCGACGCAAACAACTTGGTTCTCGTTTATCAGTTTGCGGGATGCTTTGTGCAGGGCATCCAGACGGCAATCGGCTATTTTCGCGTGGAGTCGGGCCACCTTTAAGCGGGCTTTGGCACGGTTCTTTGAGCCTCTGGCTTTTTTGCTTAAACGGCGCTGGAGCTGCGCCAGGCGGGCCGCGTATTTAGCAGTATGGCGGGGATTGCCGGATTTAAATCCGGTATCAGTGACGAACAAATCTTTTAAACCCACATCAATTCCGACCGTTTTAGCGGTGATCGGCAGTGATACGGGCTCAAGCTCGCAGAGACAGGAGACGAAATATCGCCCGGCGACGTCTCTGGAAAGGGTGACGGTAGATGGAGTAGACGGCAATTCACGGCTCCAGCGCACGTCTAAAGGCGCTTTACTCTTTGCCATATACAGCTTGCCATTGCGATATTTGAATGCGCTGGCGGTCAATTCAGCGGCTTGTTTATGGCGCTTACTTTTGAATGCCGGGTATGCGGCACGCCCGGCGAAAAAGTTAGTAAAGGCGGTCTGTTGGTGGCGCAGCGACTGCTGTAGCGGCACGCAGGAAACATCATTGAGCCAGGCAAATTCCGGCTCTTTTTTTAGGGCCGTTAACCGGGCGCTGGCCTGGACGTAGCCCATTTTCTCCTTCCGTTCGTTGTAGGCATCAATGCGCCAGCGAAGGATTGAATTGTAGACGAAACGCACACAGCCGAACGTCCTGGCCAGAAGCTCAGCCTGCTCGGGCGTTGGATAGAATCGAAATTTATATGCGCGTTTCATGGTTTCGCAAGATACGCACAATTATGCGAGGGTTATTGATAGTGATCAAATATACAGTATTCATGCACGAAAACCGCCTCCACTCCTCTCTCACCTCCATAGGTGGGGGGATCCTGGGGGCATATTGATGAACAGAAAACTCTCTTTGATTTGTGCAGTAGCGGTGGGTATTAGCGGATGGTCTCCCTTCGCTTCGTATGCGGAACCGACGGCGGCGGCGACTCAGGCCGGGCCGACGACGATGGTCCCCGGTATCGCGGGTACGGTGGCGGACAGCCAGCCCACGGCGACGCTTGCCGATCCGGCAGCGCCGGTGGTGGTGCTGGATAACGCTCCGACCCGCGACGTGAAGCTGACCTTCGCCAAAATCGCCCCGCCGCCGGGCAGCATGGTGCTGCGCGGCGCGCGCCCTGAGGGGTCGGTAGAGTTCGGTATGCGCAGCGATGAAGTGGTGGCAAAAGCGCTGCTGAATCTCGACTACACGCCCTCTCCGTCGCTGCTGCCGGTGCAGTCGCAGCTGAAGGTGTATCTTAACGATGAGCTGATGGGCGTGCTGCCGGTCACCAAAGAGCAGCTGGGTAAAAAAGTCAGCGCGCAGATCCCTATCGATCCGCTCTATATCACCGACTTTAACCGCGTGCGCCTTGAGTTTGTCGGCCACTATCGCGATGTCTGTGAAAACCCGGCCAGCAGCACCTTGTGGCTGGACGTCGGTCGCGAAAGCTATCTGGATTTAACCTACCAGTCGCTGAACGTGCGCAACGATCTTTCGCATTTCCCGGTACCGTTCTACGATTCGCGCGATAACCGCCAGCTGACGCTACCGATGGTCTTTGCCTCCGCGCCGGGTGTCCTGCAGCAGCAGGCGGCGGCCATCGTCGCCTCCTGGTTCGGCAGCAAGGCGGGCTGGCGCGGCCAGCAGTTCCCGGTGCAGTTCAACCAACTGCCGGACCGTAACGCCATTGTGTTTGCGACCAACGATAAGCGCCCTGACTTCCTGCGCGAGCATCCGCCGGTTAAGGCGCCAACGATTGAAATGATCGACCACCCGGATAATCCGTACGTCAAGCTGCTGGTGGTCTTTGGGCGGGATGACAAAGACCTGCTGCAGGCGGCGAAGGGGATAGCCCAGGGCAATATTCTGTTCCGCGGCAGCAGCGTGACGGTTGACGATGTCAAACAGCTGCAGGCGCGTAAACCCTACGATGCGCCGAACTGGGTGCGTACCGATCGGGCGGTGACCTTTGCCGAGCTGAAAACCTACGAACAGCAGCTGCAATCCAGCGGCCTGGTGCCGGATTCCATCAACGTGGCGCTGAACCTGCCGCCGGACCTCTACCTGCTGCGCGCCAACGGCATCGATATGAACCTGAACTATCGCTACACCATGCCGCCTATCAAGGACAGCTCGCGCATGGATATTAGCCTTAACGATCGGTTCTTACAGTCCTTCAGCCTCAACAGCTCGCAGGATGTGAATAAGCTGATACTACGCCTGCCGGTGCTTCAGGGGCTGCTGGACGGCAAAACGGAAGTGACGATCCCGGCATTGCGCCTCGGCGCCATGAATCAGCTGCGCTTCGACTTCCAGTATATGAACCCGATGCCGGGCGGTTCTATCGATAACTGTATTACCTTCCAGCCGGTACAGAACCACGTGGTGATAGGCGACGACTCGACCATCGATTTCTCGAAGTACTATCACTTTATGGCGATGCCGGATCTGCGCGTATTTGCTAACGCGGGCTTCCCGTACAGCCGGATGGCCGATCTCGCCGATACCCTGGTCGTGGTGCCCAAATCGCCGACCGAGGGCCAGGTTGCCACGCTGCTGGAGACGGCCGGCGGCATTGGCGCGCAAACCGGCCTGGCGGCCATTAACCTGCGCATGACCGACGACGGCAGCCAGATTAAGGACAAAGACGCCGACCTGCTGCTGATTGGCTCCATTCCGCAGGCGCTGAAGGACGACACGAAAATCAACCTGCTGGTTGAAGCGACCAAAAGCTGGGTGAAAACGCCGATGCGCCACTACGATCTGGCCAGCATCTATCCTGATACCGAGGCCAGAACGCCGAATACCCGCACCGACGTCACGTCGACCGGGCCGATGGCGGCGATTATTGGCTTCCAGTCGCCGTACAACGATCAGCGCAGCGTCGTGGCGCTGCTGGCCGACAGCCCGCGCGGTAACGAACTGCTGACCCAGGCGCTTAACGACAGCGGTAAACGCGCGGCGATGTTTGGTTCCGTTGCGGTGATTCGTGAGTCGGGCGTCAACAGCCTGAGGGTGGGCGATATTTACTATATCGGGCACCTTCCGTGGTTCGAACGTATCTGGTTTGCGCTCTCCAGCCATCCGGTGCTGTTGGCGATTCTGGCGGCGGTCAGCATTGTTCTGCTGGCATGGGTGCTATGGCGCATGCTGCGTATTATCAGCCGCCGTCGCCTCGACCTTGATGATGAGTAATTGATGATGAACGCGGTGCGCGGTGTGGTGTTATCGGTATTGATGCTGGCGGCGGCGCAGGTGAGCGCCGCCTGCCAGTGGCCGGCCTGGGAGCAGTTTAAAAAAGAGTATGTCAGCGCCGAAGGGCGAATTATCGACCCCAGCGATGCGCGAAAAATCACCACCTCGGAAGGGCAAAGCTACGGGCTGTTCTTTGCTCTGGCGGCTAACGATCGCGACGGCTTCCGCAAGCTGTTCGAGTGGACGCAAAACAACCTTGCCGAGGGCGATTTGCGCGCGCATCTCCCGGGCTGGCTGTGGGGGAAAAAGAGCGATGACGAGTGGACGGTGCTGGACAACAATTCAGCCTCGGACTCCGATTTGTGGATAGCCTGGGCACTGCTGGAGGCCGGACGTCTGTGGGACACGCCTCAGTACACCGAGGTAGGCAAGGCACTGCTGGCGCGCATTGCCGACGAAGAGGTCGCCACCGTACCGGGGCTGGGGCCGATGATTCTGCCGGGGAGAGTCGGCTTCGTCGATGACCGCGGCTGGTGTTTTAATCCCAGCTATCTGCCGCCGCAGCTGGCGACCTAC
This sequence comes from Klebsiella sp. RCJ4, assembly GCF_009025755.1. NCBI lineage: Bacteria > Pseudomonadati > Pseudomonadota > Gammaproteobacteria > Enterobacterales > Enterobacteriaceae > Klebsiella > Klebsiella sp. RCJ4. The sequence goes on along the minus strand of NZ_WCIN01000042.1, from coordinate 210,419 downwards.
TTTGCCGCGTTTGGCGCTCCCTGGCCGAAGATACGCGACGGCAATCTGCGTCTGCTGCTGGAAACCGCGCCGAAAGGTTTTTCGCCTGACTGGGTGCGTTACGAAAAAAGCAAAGGCTGGCAGCTGAAAGCGGATAAACCCATTATCGGCAGCTATGACGCCATTCGCGTCTATCTGTGGGTCGGTATGCTCGATGACGGCGATAAGCAAAAAGCTCGCCTGTTGGCGCGTTTTAAACCGATGGCGACCCGGACGATTGACCAGGGCGTGCCGCCGGAAAAAACCAACATCGCGACCGGTAAAACTACCGGCAACGGTCCGGTTGGCTTCTCCGCTGCGCTACTGCCTTTCTTGCAGAAGGAAGATGCGCGCGCCATTCAGCGCCAGCGCGTCGCCGATAACTATCCCGGCGCGGATGCTTACTACAGCGCGGTCCTGACCCTTTTCGGCCAGGGATGGGATCAACACCGTTTTCGCTTCACCGCCGGTGGCGAATTACGGCCTGACTGGAACCAGGAATGCACAAGTTCTCACTAAGCTTATTCACCCTCTCCTTAGGCGTCGCGCTGATGCCGCTGGCGCACGCCGCGACTACGCCTGTTCAGGAACATCTACTGGAGCAGGTCCGCCTCGGCGAGGCCAGCAAACGTGAGGATTTGGTGCGCCAGTCGCTCTATCGCCTGGAATTGATCGACCCGAATAACCCGGACGTTGTTGCCGCGCGGATGCGCTATCTTCTCCGCCAGGGCGATACCGCCGGCGCGAAGCAGCAGCTGGAGCGTCTGGCGAAGCTGGCGCCGGAATCGCCCGAGCTGAAAGCTTCGCGTGACGAAATGAAAAGCAGCACCGGCGACGGCCGCCAGGAGCTGCAGCAGGCTCGTCTGCTGGGCGTGGCCGGGAAGGTTGATGAGGCCATCGCCGCTTACGAGAAGCTGTTTAACGGCGTTCCTGATGATGATGACGCGGCGATTGAGTACTGGACGCTGGTGGCGCGGCTGCCCGCCCGTCATAACGAAGGCATCAATCAGCTGAAAAAACTCAACGCCCGCTTGCCGGGCAACGTCCCGCTGCAAACGGCGCTGGCGAAACAGATGTTTGGCGATAATAAGCCGGAAGAGGGATTTGCTTATCTGGAGCAGATGTCCCGCTCGGCGGCGGGGCGCGGTATCGCGGCGGACATCTGGTTTAACGAAGTGAAAAGTATGCCGGTCAGCCGGGCCAGCGTGCAGGCGCTGCAGCGCTTTCTCATGCAGTTTCCCACCGGTTCCACCTCGGCGAATGCCCGCGTCCTGCTCGCTCAGCAGCAGACGCAGCTAAAAGACCCGACGTTCCGCGATCGCGCGGAGGGGCTGGCGGCGGTGAAGGCCGGGAAAGGTTCGGTGGCCGTGGCCGATTTGCAGCAGGCTGTGCGGGCGGATGCCAAAGACAGCGACGCGGTTGGCGCATTGGGGCAGGCGTACTCCCAGCGCGGCGATCGGGCGCGGGCGGTTGCCCAGTTGAGTAAAGCCATCAAAATGGACCCGGATAGCCCGAGCCGCGATAAGTGGGACAGCCTGCTCAAGACTAACCGCTACTGGCTGCTGATTAAGCAGGGCGATAGCGCCCTCAAAAGCGGCCAGCTGGCGCAGGCGCAAAATCATTACGCCCAGGCGCAGCGCATAGACAATACCGACAGCTATGCGGTGCTGGGGCTGGGGGACGTGGCGGCGGCGCGTAAAGAAAACGCGGCGGCGGAGCGCTACTACCAGCGCGCGCTGCGAATGGATCGCAGCAACAGCCTGGCGGTGCGCGGTCTGGCGAATCTGTATCGCGCCGAATCGCCGGAAAAAGCCAGCGCGTACATCGCCAGCCTGTCGCCGGGCCAGCGGCGCAGTATTGATGATATCGAACGCAGCCTGACGAACGATCGGCTGGAGAAACAGGCCGAAGCGCTGGAGAGCCAGGGCAACTGGGCGCAGGCGGCGGAAGTGCAGCGCAGACGGCTGGCGCTGGATCCGGATAGCGTGTGGATCGCCTACCGCCTGTCGCGGGATCTGGTCAGCGCGGGCAGCCGCAGCGAAGCCGATGCCATCATGCGCGCGATGGTCAACCGCCAGCCCGGCGATGCCGACCGGGTTTACGCCTACGGCCTCTACCTATCCGGGAATAATCAGGATGAGATGGCGCTGGCGCAGATTAACGCCCTGCCGCGCGGGCAGTGGACGGACAATATTCGCGAGCTGGAGGCGCGCCTGCAAAGCGATAACGTGTTGCGCCAGGCGAATCAGCTGCGCGATAGCGGCCAGGAAGCCCGGGCGATCGCGCTGATTAACCAGCAGCCGACGTCGGTGCGCTACGCGCTCACGCTGGCGGACTGGGCGCAGCAGCGCGGCGACAGCCAGACGGCGATTGCTGAATATCAGCGGGTGCTGGGGCAGCAGCCTGACAACGGCGATGCGCGTCTGGGCCTGGCGGAAGTGTATCTTGCCGATGGCGATAAAAACGCCGCCCGCGCCCAGGTGGCGCAGCTCAAGGGCGACGACATCGATTCTATCAATATGCAGCGGCGTATCGCCCAGGCGCAGGCCGGGTTGGGCGATCGCGCTCAGGCGCAGCAAACCTTCGCCCGCATCGTTCCGCAGGCGAAAGCGCGGCCGCCGTCAATGGAAAGCGCGCTGGTGCTGCGCGACGCCGCGCGTTTCCAGGCGCAGAACGGCGAGCCGCAGCAGGCGCTGGAAGGCTATAAAGATGCAATGGTGGCCTCCGGCGTCGCCCGCGAGCGCCCGCAGGATAACGACACGTTTACGCGGCTGACGCGTAACGACAGCAGCGATGACTGGCTGAAGCGCGGGATCCGCAGCGACGCGGCGGATCTTTATCGTCAGCAGGATCTTAACGTCACCCTCGAACATGATTACTGGGGCTCCAGCGGTACCGGCGGCTATTCCGACCTGAAAGCCCATACCACGATGCTGCATGTGGATGCGCCGCTGGCCGACGGGCGAATGTTCTTCCGTACCGATCTGGTTAATATGGATGCCGGGAGTTTTTCGACGAACAGCGACGGCAGCTATTCACCGAGCTGGGGCACCTGCGGTGAAATCGCCTGTAGCGGCGGCAGCAAACATCAGAGCGATAGCGGCGCCAGCGTCGCGGTGGGCTGGAAGAACGATACCTGGAGCGGCGATATCGGCACCACGCCGATGGGCTTTAACGTCGTTGATGTGGTGGGCGGCCTGAGCTACAGCAGCGACGTTGGTCCGCTGGGCTACACCGTGAACCTCCATCGACGCCCCATCTCCAGCTCGCTGCTGGCCTTTGGCGGGCAGAAAGACAACCCTAACGACGTCCATACCGGCAAGACCTGGGGCGGGGTGCGCGCCGACGGCGGCGGTCTGAGTCTGAGCTACGATAAAGGCGAGGCCAACGGCGTCTGGTCTTCGCTGGGCGTCGATCAGTTGACCGGGAAAAACGTCGCCGACAACTGGCGCGTGCGCTGGATGACCGGCTACTACTATAAAGTGGTTAACGAAGATAACCGCCGGGTCACCGTCGGCCTGAACAATATGCTCTGGCACTACGATAAGGATCTCAGCGGCTATACGCTGGGTCAGGGCGGTTACTACAGTCCGCAGGAATATGTCTCCTTCTCGGTGCCGGTTACCTGGCGTCAGCGGACGGCGAACTGGTCATGGGAGCTGGGGGGCTCGGTGTCGTGGTCCCACTCGCGCACCAAAACCGAGGCGCGCTATCCGCTGCTCAATTTGATTCCTTCGCAGTATCGTCATGATGCCAGCCAGCTCACGGAAGAAGGCAGCAGCAGTTCTGGCGTCGGCTATACCGCGCGGGCGCTGGTTGAACGACGGGTGACCAGCAACTGGTTTGTCGGGGCAGCGGTTGATATCCAGCAGGCGAAGGATTACACCCCGAGCCATGCGCTGCTGTACGTTCGCTATTCGGCTTCCGGCTGGCAGGGCGATATGGATATGCCGCCGCAGCCGTTGGTTCCTTATGCCGACTGGTAGCGGATTAGGCTGAATTATGCGACAGGGCGCCACTCCGCGGCGCTCTTCGCGTATACTCGTTGCCTCCGGCCAGGCAGCCCGATTTCCCCTCCGGTGGTGCGGAAGCAGCGTAGCGCGCTGCATCCCGGAGGCGGCGCCAGGGGCGCCTTGTCCGGGCTACCGGCCCGATGGCGGTTGTGAGCGTGTAGCCCGGGTAAGGCGTTAGCCGCCACCCGGGAATGTTCCCCGGTCGCGCTATGCTTACCGGGGCTACAGGTCGGTGCTGCCTGCGGATTTTGTAGCCCGGACAGGCGCATTGCGCCGCCTCCGGGAAAGCGGCCTGATGGCATTGCTTTGCGCCTTGCGGGCGTGAGCGAACAATTTGAGTATATAATCAGCCTGATAACGATCGGTGAGAGGGACCTATACCCGATATGCGTTCAGTTTCAGTGGAGAACCCCGTTGCGCGTCAGCCGTTCACTTACAATTAAACAGATGGCGATGGTCGCGAGCGTGTCCATGGCGTTTGTACTGGTCTTCTGTTCTATTCTGCTGTTCCACTTTGTTCAGCAGAGTCGTTTTACCACGGCCACGCAGTTAGAAAGCATCGCGCGTTCCGTTCGCGAACCGCTGTCAGCGGCTATCCTGAAAGCCGATATCCCTGAGGCGGAAGCCATTCTGAGCCGTATTCAACCCGCAGGCATCGTCAGCCGGGCGGATGTTGTCCTGCCCAATCAGTTCCAGGCGCTGCGGATGCGCTTTATCCCCGAGCGCCCGGTACCGGTAACCATCACCCGTATGTTTGAACTGCCGGTACAGATTTCGCTGCCTATCTACTCCCTTGAACGGCCCGCTAACCCACAGCCGCTGGCCTATCTGGTGCTCCAGGCCGACTCATACCGCATGTATAAATTCGTCATGAGCGCGCTGGCGACGTTAGTGACCGCTTACTTGCTTCTGGTGCTGATGCTGACGGTGGCGATCACCTGGTGCATCAACCGTCTGATGGTACGACCGCTGCGTAAAATCGCCCGTGAGCTAAACGATGTCCCGCAGCACGAGCGTTTGGGCCATCAGCTCACGCTGCCGCGTCTCCATCATGACGATGAAATCGGCATGCTGGTGCGCAGCTACAACCGTAATCAGCAGACGCTGCTGCGCCTGCACGACGAACTCTCTTTGCAATCGACCCGTTTTCCGGTATCCGAGCTGCCGAACAAAGCCTTTCTAATGGCCATGCTGGAGCAAACCGTCGCGCGACCGCAGGCCTCGGCGCTGCTGATTATCGCCTGCGAAACGCTACAGGATACCGCTGGCGTACTGAAAGAGACGCAGCGTGAAATGCTGCTGCTAACCCTGGTTGAAAAGCTGCGGGCGATTATTCCGGCGCAGATGGTGCTGGCTCAGGTGAGCGGCTACGACTTCGCGATTCTGGCCCACGGCATTGACGAACCCTGGCAGGCGGTGACGTTAAGTAAGCAAGTACTCACTGTCTTAAATGAACGTTTGCCGCTGCACGGCATCCAGCTGCGCCCCTGCGCCAGCGTCGGTATCGCGATGTTTAACGGCGAAATTAACGCCGAACAGCTCTACCGTCGGGCGTTTTCCGCCGCCGTAACCGCGCGTCGTAAAGGGAAAAACCAGATTGAGTTCTTCGATCCGCAGCAGATGGAAAAAGCGCAGCGCCGCTTAATGGAAGAGCACGATATTCTGACGGCGCTTGATAACCAGCAGTTTGCCATCTGGCTGCAGCCGCAGGTGGATACCCACAGCGGCGAGGTGTGCGGTGCGGAAGTGCTGCTGCGTCAGCGTCAGGCGGACGGCAGCTGGTCGCTGCCGGGCGATCTGATTGAGCGTATCGAAGCCTGCGGGCTGATGGTGCCGGTCGGCTACTGGGTGATGGAAGAGGCCTGCCGGCAGCTTGCCGCCTGGCAAAATCAGGGGATTATGTTGCCGCTGTCGGTCAACGTGTCGTTGCTGCAGCTGCTGCATCACGATCGCGGCGAGGAGATGCTGGCGCTGCTCGCGCGCTATCGTATCGCGCCGGGCACGCTGGTACTGGAAGTCACCGAAAGCCGTCGGATAGACGACCCGCAGGCGATTATTTCCCTGCTGCGTCCGCTGCGTGAAGCGGGCGTGCGGATTGCCCTCGATGACTTTGGTATGGGCTACGCCGGCCTGCGCCAGCTGCAGCATATTAAATCGCTGCCGGTAGACATCCTGAAAATAGATAAAGTCTTTATCGATATGCTGCCCGATGATATCAGCATGATGCCCGCGATTATCCAGCTGGCGCGGGGGCTGAATCTGCACATTGTCGCGGAGGGCGTCGAAACCGATACCCAGTATCGCTGGCTGCAGGAGGCGGGCGTCGAGACGGTGCAAGGGTATCTTTTTGGCTGCGCCATGCCGCCTGAGGCTTTTATGGCCCGTTTTTTACCCGGTGATGTTGAGGATGCAAGTTTGTAACAACATTGTTAGCTTATGCGAGTCAGTTCAAATAAATTAACAATTGCATTGCAATTTCATCACTCGTTATTTCTGAAATGTTTCATGGGTGTTATTTTTAAGCCACGGACGCAATACCCCCTCAAGGTCTGTGGTTATCTCCAAAGGACACCCTATGAAAATCTCTTTCTTTAAAAGCCTCTATGTCCAGGTTCTCTCGGCCATAGCGATCGGTATTCTGCTGGGCCATTTTTACCCGGAACTGGGTGCGCAGATGAAACCCCTCGGCGATGCCTTCGTTAAGCTGATTAAAATGATTATTGCCCCGGTTATCTTCTGTACCGTCGTGACGGGGATTGCCGGGATGGAGAGCATGAAAGCCGTCGGCCGCACCGGGGCGGTGGCGCTGCTCTACTTTGAAATCGTGAGCACAATTGCGCTGATCATCGGCCTGATCATTGTAAACGTGGTGCAGCCCGGCGCGGGAATGAACGTTGACCCGGCGACCCTCGACGCGAAGGCCGTGGCGGTTTACGCCGAACAGGCGAAAGATCAGGGCATCGTAGCGTTCCTGCTCGATATTATCCCCGGCAGCGTAATTGGCGCTTTTGCCAGCGGCAACATTCTGCAGGTGCTGATGTTTGCGGTGCTGTTTGGTTTCGCGCTGCATCGCCTCGGCAGCAAAGGCCAGCTGATTTTTAACGTTATCGAAAGCTTCTCGCAGGTGATCTTCGGCATCATCAATATGATCATGCGCCTGGCGCCGATTGGCGCGTTCGGGGCCATGGCCTTTACCATTGGGAAATACGGCGTCGGTACGCTGGTGCAGCTTGGCCAACTGATCGTCTGCTTCTACATCACCTGCATCCTGTTTGTGGTGGTGGTGCTGGGGTCGATCGCCAAAGCCACCGGCTTCAGCATCTTTAAATTTATCCGCTATATCCGCGAAGAGCTGCTGATTGTCCTGGGGACATCTTCATCCGAGTCGGCGCTGCCGCGTATGCTCGATAAGATGGAGAAGCTGGGCTGCCGCAAGTCGGTGGTGGGGCTGGTGATCCCGACGGGGTACTCCTTTAACCTCGATGGCACCTCAATATACCTGACGATGGCGGCGGTGTTTATCGCCCAGGCGACGAACAGCCATATGGATATTTTCCATCAGATCACCCTGCTGGTGGTGCTGTTGCTCTCCTCAAAAGGCGCGGCGGGGGTGACGGGTAGCGGCTTTATCGTCCTTGCGGCGACGATTTCCGCCGTCGGGCACCTGCCGGTCGCCGGTCTGGCGCTCATTCTTGGCATCGACCGCTTTATGTCCGAGGCGCGCGCGCTGACCAACCTGGTGGGTAACGGCGTCGCGACCATAGTTGTCGCTAAATGGGTCAAAGAGCTGGACGCGAAACAGCTGGATGATGTGCTGAACAACCGTACTCCGGTAAGCAAATCGCACGAATTATCCTCATAAATCCATCTGTTAGGCCCGTTGTCCCTTGCTGGACTACGGGCTCCTGCGCATAATTAGGGGTCACTGTCGCTTGCGCGGCGGTGACCCTTATGTTTATTTCACGTCAACATGCGACATTTTCATCTCCGTGTGGTCTAACCGACGTACTTAACTCACCATATTTTTTCGGCGGCCCTCCCGTGGGCCGCTGTTGTAACCAGGATTGTTCATCAGGGGTTCACATGCAGGGCACAAAAATTCGACTCTTAACCGGTGGTTTGCTGATGATGGCGACGGTCGGTTATGTGCAGGCAGAAGCGCTCCAGCCGGACCCGGCCTGGCAACAGGGGACACTGGCGAATGGGTTTCAGTGGCAGGTTTTAGCCACCCCGCAGCGTCCCAGCGATCGTATCGAAGTTCGCCTGTCCGTGAATATTGGCTCGCTGAGCGAAAGCACTCAGCAGAGCGGCTTTAGCCACTTTATCCCGCGCCTCGCGCTGACGCAAAACGGTGGCCTCCCGACCATGCAGGCCCGTTCGCTATGGCAGCAGAGTATTGACCCGAAGCGTCCTCTGCCGCCCGCCATCGTCTCTTATGACTACAGTTTGTTTAACCTGAGCATACCGAATAACCGTAACGACCTGCTGAAAGAGGCGCTGAGCTGGCTGGCCAGCGCCAGCGGTAAAATGCCGATCTCCCCGGAAACCGTCAACCACGCGCTGCAGGGCGAAGACATGGTGGCAACCTGGCCTGCGGATACCAAAGAAGGCTGGTGGCGCTATCGGCTAAAAGGCTCCACCATGCTGGGGCACGATCCGGCGGCGCCGCTGAAGCAGCCGGTGGATATTGCTCAGCTAAAAGAGTATTACCACAAGTGGTACACGCCGGATGCCATGACCCTGATTGTGGTCGGCAACGTGGATAGCCGCAGCGTCGCGGAACAAATCAACAAAACTTTCGGCGGCCTGAAGGGCAAGCGCGAAACGCCGGTGGCGGTTCCTACGCTGTCGCCGCTGCCGACGACGCCGGTCAGCATCATGACCGATGCGGTGCGCCAGGATAAGCTGTCGCTGATGTGGGATGCGCCGTGGCAGCCGATCCGCGACTCGGTCGCGCTGCAGCGCTACTGGCGCGACGATCTTGCCCGGGAAGCGCTGTTCTGGCACGTACAGCAGAATCTGAGCAAAAGTAATATCAAGGATATCGGCCTTGGCTTTGACTGCCGCGTGCTCTACCAGCGCGCCCAGTGCGCGATCAATATCGAATCGCCGGGCGAGCGCCTGAACGCCAACTTAACGACCGTGGCGCGCGAGCTGGCGAAAGTCCGCGATCGCGGCCTGCCGCAGGAGGAGTTTGATGCCCTGATCGCGCAGAAAAACCTCGAACTGCAGAAGCTGTTTGCCACCTATGCGCGCACCGATACGTACATCCTGATTAGCCAGCGGATGCGTTCGTTGCAAAATCAGGTGGTGGATATCGCGCCCGAGCAGTATCAGAAACTGCGCCAGGAGTTTCTCAATTCGCTGACGGTCGACATGCTGAATCAGTACCTGCGTCAGCAGCTGTCGCAGGATATGGCGCTGGTGCTGCAGCAGCCGCAGGGTGAGCCGGAATACAACATGAAGGAACTGCAGGCGACGTGGGAAAAGCTGATGGCGCCCGCGCCAGCGGCCGCAGCGGCGTCGAGCGCCGCCGGTGATGTTGTGGAAGGGCGTAACGAAGCGACGGATATCCCGCCAGCGCAGTAAAGCAAAACCGGATAGCGTGGCTATCCGGTGAGGTTTATGGCTAATCTGTTTTACGTATTGCTGGGTTGGCCCGGTGATTTTCCCGGAGGCGGCGCTGGCGCGCCTTGTCCGGTCTAATGCCAGTGCCAGACAGTAGCCCGGCTACGCGCAGCGCCAGCCGGGATTCTCGCAGGCGGGCGTAACGCAATCGAAAATTACTGCGGCATCGCCTCGCGCGGGATAATCGCGCCGCGATACTGGATCACCGTGCTGGCGGTCAGGTGTCCGCGTTTTGCCGCAGATTCGGCGTCGCCGCCGGTCAGGCGTACGGCCAGGTAGCCGGCGCTGAACGAATCGCCCGCCGCCGTGGTATCAACCACTTTCTCTTTCGGCAGCTTAACGGCCGGGACTTCCCGCAGCGGCTGGCCGGCAATCGCCACCAGGCAGGAGTCTGCGCCGCGCTTAACCACCACTTCTTCAACGCCGGCGGCGTGGGTGCGGGCAATCACTTCCGCAACCGGCTTCTCGCCCCACAGCGCGTCTTCGTCATCGAGGGTCAGGAACGCGATGTCGGTGCAGGCCAGCATCTGCTGATAAACCCGCTGCGTCTCCTCTTTGCTGCTCCACAGGCGCGGACGATAGTTATTATCAAAGATAACCTTGCCGCCGTTCGCCCGGCATTCCCGCAGCAGGGTCAGCAGCTTCTCGCGGCTGGTCGGGCTGAGGATCGCCAGGCTGATCCCGCTAAGATACAGATAATCAAAGGTCGCCAGCTCTTCGCAGATGGTCGCAGACTGCTCGCTCTCCAGCCAGAACTTCGCCGCGGCTTCGTTGCGCCAGTAGTAAAAGGTGCGCTCGCCGCTCTCGTCGGTTTCGATGTAGTAGAGGCCCGGTAAACGGTCGGCCATGCGCTGAATCAGGTCAGTCTGAACGTTCTCGCTCTGCCAGGATTCGAGCATCTGCTGGCTGAAGGTGTCCGTGCCCAGGGCGGTAACGTAGTGCACGCCCAGCGCGCTGGCGTCGGTCTGGCGAGCGATGTAGACGGAAGTGTTTAAGGTGTCGCCGCCAAAGCCGCGATTAACCGCTGCGCCTTTCTCTGACAGCTCAATCATGCATTCGCCAATGACGGCAATTTTCTTCGACATAGTGATGACCTGAAATTAAATCAATATTAACCCTAGTGTGCGCTGGGGCGCTTTGATGGTCAATGATATTAAAACAACGTTCCATTATTTTTTTGACCTGACGCGGATTATGTGACGAAAACCTCATTCGGCGGAGCAAATGGCGTTTCTCAACTATATTCAGGAGTGACGAGACGCAAAAGGAGTGCAGAAGGGATGAGCAGAACCCGAAAAACCGTGGCTATTATCCTGGGAACGATTGTCGTACTGATCGTTCTGTTTTTTATCGTGCTGGCGACCTTTGACTGGAACCGCCTGAAGCCGACGATCAACCAGAAAGTCTCTGCCGAGCTGAACCGCCCGTTCGCGATTCGCGGCGATCTGGGCGTCGTCTGGGAACGCCAGCCCGGCGAGAGCGGCTGGCGAAGCTGGATCCCCTGGCCGCACGTTCATGCCGAAGATATCGTCCTTGGCAACCCCCCTGATATCCCGCAGGTCACGATGGTCCACCTGCCGCGCGTTGAGGCGACTCTCGCCCCGCTGGCGCTGCTCAGCAAAACGGTCTATCTGCCGTGGATTAAGCTTGAACAGCCCGACGCGCGGCTGATCCGACTGTCGGAGAAGAGCAACAACTGGACTTTCGACCTGGCTTCGGCGGGGTCGTCGGAGAAAGATGCGGCGCCTTCCAGCTGGTCTTTCCGCCTCGACAATATTCTTTTCGATCGCGGCAAGATTGCCGTTGATGACAAAGTGTCGCGCGCTGACGTGACGATCGTGGTTGATCCGCTCGGTAAGCCGCTGGCGTTCAGTGAAGTGACCGGCGAGAAGGGGAAAGGGCAGCCGCAGAAAGTGGGCGATTACGTCTTCGGCCTGCAGGCGAAAGGGAGCTATAACGGACAGCCGCTCTCCGGTAGCGGCAAAATCGGCGGCATGCTGGCGCTGCGCAGCGAAGGGACGCCGTTCCCCCTGCAGGGGGATTTTCGTTCCGGCAATACCCGGGTCGCGTTTACCGGCACGGTCAGCGATCCGCTTAACCTCGGCGGCGTCGATCTGCGGCTGAAGTTTTCCGGGGACTCGCTGGGCGATCTCTATGACCTGACCGGCGTGCTGCTGCCGGATACGCCGGCCTTTTCGACCGACGGGCATCTGCGGGCCACCTTCAAGGAGAAAAACGGTTCACGCTTCGCCTATCAGGATTTTAATGGCCGCATCGGCGAGAGCGATATCCACGGCTCGCTGACTTACACCACCGGTAAACCCCGGCCTAAGCTGGAGGGCGACCTTGAATCCAGACAGTTAAGGCTGGCGGATCTGGGGCCGCTGATTGGCGTCGACTCCGGCGGTAAAGGCAGCCAGACCGAACGGCGCAAAGGCGAGGCCTCCCCGCAGCCGGCCGGAAAAGTGTTGCCATATGACCGCTTTGAAACCGATAAGTGGCAGGTGATGGATGCCGATGTGCGCTTTAAAGGACGGCGCATTGAGCACGGCGGCACGCTCCCCATCAGCGACCTCTCCACCCACGTGATCCTCGAACGGGGCGACCTGCGCCTGCAGCCGCTGCGTCTGGGGCTGGCCAACGGCACGATTGCCGGCAGCATTCATCTTGAAGGGGATAAAAAACCGCTGCAGGGGACGGCGAACCTGCAGGCGCGCCGCCTGAAGCTGAAAGCGCTGATGCCAAACGTGGAGATGATGCAGAAAACCCTCGGCGAAATGAACGGCGATGTGCAGCTTCGCGGCACCGGCAACTCCGTCGCCGCGCTGCTGGGCAACAGTAACGGTAACCTGAAGCTGCTGATGAACGACGGTTTAATTAGCCGCAACCTGATGGAGATCCTCGGCCTGAACGTCGGTAACTTTATCATCGGGCAGATCTTTGGCGATGATGAGGTGCGGGTGAACTGCGCGGCGGCCAATATCGACGTGGTCAACGGCGTCGCCCGGCCGCAGGTGTTTGCCTTTGATACGGAAAACGCGCTGATCAACGTCACCGGTACCGCCAGCTTTGCCTCAGAGCAGCTGGACCTCACTATCGATCCGGAGAGTAAGGGCTTTCGCATTATCACCCTGCGTTCACCGCTCTACGTGCGCGGCACCTTTAAGTCGCCGAATGCGGGCGTGAAGGCGGGGCCGCTGATTGCCCGCGGCGCGGTAGCGGCAGCGCTGGCGACCCTGGTGACGCCGGCCGCCGCGCTGCTGGCGCTGATCTCACCCGCCGAAGGCGAGGCGAACCAGTGTCGGGCAATTCTGTCGCAGATGAAAAAATAGTCGGCAAGGAGACGCCCCTCGCCGGATGGCCAGGGGCGTGGAGGGAGAGTTACAGCGATTGGTGACGCGTTTCGTGAGTCAGCAGCAGCGCGATCATCGTCAGCGCCGCCATGGCGGCCAGATAGAGCCCTACCGCAGGCAGACCGTAGTTGCCCTGCAGCCAGGCGGCGATGTACGGCGCCACGGACGCCCCGAGGATCGACGAGACGTTATAGGAGAACGATGCGCCGGTATAGCGAACTTCCGTCGGGAACAGCTCCGGCAGCAGCGCGCCCATGGGGCCAAAGGTCAGCCCCATCAGGCTCAGGCCAATCAGCAGGAAGGCAAAGACCAGCAGCGGGTTGCCGGAGCCGAGCAGCGGTTTAAAGGCAAACAGCGCGAAGAGGATGATCAGGGTCGTAATCACGACCATGCTCTTACGACGGCCGAATGCATCCGCCAGCAGGCCCGCCACCGGTACCATCACGCCAAAACCGATAACCGCCATCATCAGCATCCACAGCACTTCGTTACGCGGCAAGCCGAGGCCAATCGGCGCGGCGGCGGTGCTGAAGGTCATGGAGTAGACGGTCATGATGTAAAACAGCGTATAGGTCGCCAGCATGATAAAGGTGCCGAGAACGGTGACGCGCACGTGTTTGGTCAGCAGCGTGCCCAGCGGGATTTTGACCTGTTTTTTCGCGGCGGCTACCTTAGCGAACACCGGCGACTCGTGCAGCGAAACGCGGACGTACAGGCCGATAATGACCAGCACGGCGGAGAAGATAAACGGCATACGCCAGCCCCATTCCATAAACTGCTGGTCGGTCAGCAGCCAGGAGAGCAGCAGGAAGGTGCCGTTTGCGAAGAAGAAGCCGATAGGCGCGCCCAGCTGCGGAAATGAGCCATACAGCGCGCGCTTGCGCGGCGGGGCGTTTTCCGTTGCCAGCAGCGCCGCGCCGCCCCATTCGCCGCCAAGGCCGAGCCCCTGACCAAAGCGCGCCAGCGCCAGCAGCACCGGTGCCATAATGCCAATGGTTTCATAGCCGGGCAGCAGGCCGATAACCACGGTGGAGATCCCCATCGTCAGCAGCGAGGCGACGAGGGTCGCTTTACGGCCTACGCGGTCGCCGAAGTGGCCAAAGACCGCTGAACCGATAGGGCGCGCAATAAAGGCGATAGCGAAGGTCGCCAGCGATTGTAGCGTCGCGGCGGCGGGATCGCCCTGCGGGAAGAAAATGTGCGGGAATACGATAACCGCCGCGGTGGCATAGATGTAGAAGTCGAAGAACTCGATGGCGGTACCAATGAGTGAGGCGACGACGACTTTATTGCGTGAGTTAACCGGAACGGTGTCCTGCGCGTTGTCGAGTGTTGTGGCTGTGGCTTGCATAGATCTTTCTTATTTTTTGCGAACGAAAGGCCATATAGCCACAGCCTTGGGGACATTTCAATCTGTAACAAGGGGCGAGAGAGGCGAAAAAAGAAGCAAAAAGTGAATAATTTCTGTGCCAGAAAAATAACTTCTATGAAATGCTTCACAAAATTCAAATAATGGTCGATAAAACCAGGTTTAGGTTAAATAAAAGTTACATGTTGGATTTATATGCTGAAATGCCAGGTTGGGCTGAATTTTGCGTCTTTTATTCAGCCCAGTGATGGTTTAGTCGTGGGCTTTGCCCGGCATCCGGCGGTCGTCTTTATATTCGGCGGTGGCAATCCATGCGGCGCAGAACAGCGTCAGGCGGGCGAAAAAATAGAAGAAGGCCATTATCCCCAACACCGAACCGAATGCCGCCCCGGATGGGGATTTCACCAGCGCCGGTAGCGTCCAGGTCATAATGATTTTGATTATCTCAAAGCCGACGGCCGCAATCAGGGTGCCGCGAATCAGCGCCTTACGGCGAGGGCGGTGGCGCGGGAGTCGCCAGAAAATCCAGAAAAACAGCAGATAGTTGGCGAAGATGGAAATCGCGAGGCCAATCAGCCGCCACGCCGGTTTCAGCCACTCGATATAATCAAGATAAAGCGCCGAGATAATCATCTGCTGGGCCGAGCCGGCGATAGAGGTGATCGACAAGGTAATGACCAGCGCAACCAGCAGGCCGATCAGCGAGATAAAGTCGCGGAAATACTTAACCCAAATTTTCTCCTGATCCTGCGGCGTGCGTTCCCAGACGTCGCGCGACTGGGCGCGAATGGCCTCACGCAGGTTGCCCATCCAGTTAATGCCGGAGTAGAGCGCCACCAGCAGACCCACAATACCGACGGCGGTACGCTGCTGTACGGCGGTATTGATGGTATTTTTCAGCGTTGCCGCCAGCGTCGGGTCGCTAACGTTAAGCAGGATTTTATCGAAGATGTCCTGTAGCAGCGTGGGATGCGAGGCGAGAACAAAACCGGCGGCCGCAAAAGAGACCATCAGAATTGGGATCATCGATAAAAACGAGAAGTAGGTGATTGCCGCGCCAAACTGATTACCCAGCCTGTCGTTAAAGCGCTCCGCGGCGCGGATGATATGGGCGACCATATGGTTACGCTGAACTTTTTCCGCCGTTCCGGTGACGCTTTTCAGCGCCTGGTTGGCTTTTTTCGCCACGGTAGAGTCGTTTATCGCAGCCATCGCGCTTTTGTTTTTATCCGGCTGCTGGCCCGGATCCTCGGTTGGGCGTTGAGCGTCGTTTTCCGGCGTCATAAATTATTTCTTCCTTTTTTACAGCGATATTCTTCAAAAATTATATACGTAAAATCACGGATGGGGCGTATCGGGGGTATCGGACGTCGGAATCTGCGAATCACTGAAGCGCTTTCTTGTGTTATTCCCCGGCTGCGCTGCGTTTGTATCGGTCTGGGAGAATTTGATAATGGCATGATATTGTTGGTTTTTACGCCATGCAAAGCGTCAGCCAGCACCCGGCAGGGAATATCGGCACGCTCTCAAATACAGATTTTTCATTATTCGGCCTAATCAACGTAGTTTTTCATTAAGCCGCCCAGCCACTCCATAAACAGATGTACCCGGCGCGAGAGATTACGCCGGTGCGGATAAATGAGCGACACCGGCAGCGGCTCGGCGCGGTAGTGGGGCAGAATTTCTATCAGCTCGCCGGTGCGCAGCCATTCCCGAACCCCCACCCGCGGCACCTGAATAATGCCCAGCCCCGCCAGGCACGACGCCTGATAGGTCTCGGTGCTGTTCACCGTCAAGACGCCGCCGGTTTTGATCCAGCGGACGGCGCCCTCGCTGACCACTTCGAAGCCCAGCGGGCGCACCCCGAGGCTGCTTGCGTAGTGGATCAGCGCATGATCGGCGAGATCGTCCAGCGATTGCGGATAGCCGAAGCGCGTCAGGTACTGCGGGCTGGCGCAGTTGATTTGCGTTAGCTTGCCCAGCGGCCGCGCGATGAGCCCGGAATCTTTCAGCGTACCGACGCGCACCACGCAGTCAAAGCCCTCGCGAACCACGTCGACTAACCGATCGCTGCTGCTGAGCTCCAGTTCGATGCCGGGATACTGCTGCAGAAATGCCGGCAGCTGTGGAATGACCAGCTTTTTCGCTACGGCGACGGGCATATCAACCCGCAGACGCCCGCTGATGCTGGAGGGGTCAAGCTGAAACATGCCGTCCAGCTCTTCAAGATTGCTGAGCAGGTCTCTGGCGCGTTCGTAATAAACCATACCGTCCTGCGTCAGCTGTACCCGGCGGGTTGTGCGATGCAGCAGACGAACCCCAAGGTGGCTCTCCAGCGCCTGAATTTGGCGCGAGACGCTTCCTTTCGGCAGGCCAAGGGTATCGGCGGCGCGGGAAAAACTTTCCAGCTCCGCGACTCTGATGAACAGCTGCATTGCGTGAATTTTATCCATGCCGGCGGCCTATTGTTGTTTTTAATGAAACAGTAAAACGTAATTTGCCATATTTATTGTTTTTATAGCAGCTAATAAGCTCTTCAACGATGCAAACGCAACCAAGAAGGGGTTTTCTGATGACGCAACGTATCGCTTTAGTCACCGGCGGTAGCCGTGGACTGGGAAAAAACGCCGCATTGAAGCTGGCGGCAAAGGGAACCGA
Organism: Klebsiella sp. RCJ4; assembly: GCF_009025755.1. Taxonomy (NCBI): domain Bacteria; kingdom Pseudomonadati; phylum Pseudomonadota; class Gammaproteobacteria; order Enterobacterales; family Enterobacteriaceae; genus Klebsiella; species Klebsiella sp. RCJ4. The sequence goes on along the minus strand of NZ_WCIN01000042.1, from coordinate 193,380 downwards.
TATTATTCTGACCTGGCACAGTAACCCGCAGGCGGCGCTGGACGTGGTGGCTGAAATTGAGCAAAAAGGCGTGAAAGCCGCGGCATTACCGCTAAACGTCGGTGATGTTGGCAGTTTCGACAGTTTTGCTCAGAAGGTAAGAGAAGTGCTTCAGCAGCGTTGGCAGCGGGAGACCTTCGACTATTTATTGAACAATGCCGGAATTGGCCTGAATATTCCCTTTGCTGAAACCAGCGAGGCGCAGTTTGATGAATTAATGAACATCCAGTTTAAGGGGCCGTTTTTCCTTACCCAACGCCTGCTGCCGTTATTGCAGTACGGGGGGCGGATCCTCAACGTTTCCAGCGGACTGGCGCGTTTCGCGCTGCCGGGCTATGCGGCCTACGCCTCAATGAAAGGCGCGATGGAGGTGCTGACGCGCTACCAGGCGAAGGAGCTGGGAGAACGCGGAATTTCGGTCAATATTATTGCGCCCGGCGCGATTGAAACCGATTTTGGCGGCGGTGTGGTCAGGGATAACGCGCAGGTGAATCAGCATATTGCCGCGCAAACGGCGCTCGGAAGAGTGGGGCTGCCGGATGATATTGGCGATGCCATCGCCGCGCTGCTTAGCGATGATCTGCGCTGGATGAACGCCCAGCGCGTAGAAGTCTCCGGTGGGATGTTCTTGTAATCCCGCGCCCCTCCATAGAGTATGGAGGGGCTAACGTATTTCATGCGCTTTCTTATTTCGTAACAGACTTTCCTCATTTCGCCATCGCCTGCGTTTCCGGCTTCGTTTAAACTAGAAAATTAGTATTATTTTATTTTTCCTTGCCCGCATAATTAAGGATTTCCTTAATTCAAATGTAATAAATATTGTGGACAAGTAATGGGGCCAATAAGCCCTGTAACTATTCATTGTTATGATATTTCGTTCATCTCCCCTATCGGTAAAATGCCCCAGGCCAAACGGCGCGTTGTTATTTATTTTGGCTGATGTTGCCCTTTCGTCGGGCATTTATTTATTGGAGCGAAACCCATGCAGGTACTCATGTTTGACAGGCAGTCGATATTTATTCATGGAATGAAAATTGGCCTCCAGCAATACATTCCAGAGATTGATATTTTTGGCACCTGTCAGGCTGAACAGCTCTGGCAGAAGCTGACGGCGCATCCTGACGCGCTGCTCATGCTGGACGGGGATATGCACGGTGAGTTTTGCTGTTGGCTGCTGGAGGAAAAACAGCGTCGCTTTCCGCACGCTCAGGTCCTGCTGATCGTTTCTGACGATAATAAGGGCTGGCTACAGCGCGCGCTGTCTTATAATGTGCGGGCCATCGTGCAGCGCGAGGAAAGTTTGCCCACTTTCGCTCAGACCATCAATCGTCTCCGGCGGGGGCTGCCCTGCTTGCCGGACGATGGATTAATAATGGCGGAGGTGAGCGATAATAAACGGGTTCATTTGAGCCAGCGCCAGCGTGAGATTTTGCAGCTGCTGGCCGCCGGTGACTCTAATAAACAGATTAGCCGGACGTTAAATATCAGCACCGGCACGGTAAAGGCCCATCTTGAGTCGCTGTACCGTCGGCTGGACGTGAAGAATCGTACCCAGGCGGCGATGGTTTTTCATCGCGTCAGCGAAACTTAATCGGCTCTGTTTTTGAATCTTGCGCACTCTTCGCGCCGCTGTTCGCGGCCGATGCGAATATTTTCCCATGCGCTCAGCGCATCAGCGAACCGCTGATGGTTAAGATGGGTCAGGACGGTATCAAGCGCCGGAGACGCCGCCCCGCAGCTAAAGGCTAACGAGACCAGCGCATCATATTGCGCTTGATTAAGCGTGACCCGGAGCCTGCGCTTAAGTTCGCGCTGGCACTGCAGAAGATCGACGATAAGCAGAGTCTCCGCGATCTCGCGCGTGAAGTGAGGGAACGATTCGTAATCATTGAGAACGTGGCCGTAGCCAATCACGCGCAGGCCGCTTTCGTCCCGATAGGGGGCGAGCGCTAACCCCTGCATTCGCTTAATAAACTCCAGCCCGTGCAGGCTTAGCGGCGGTATGGTTGGGGACATTTATCGCTTCCTCTGTTGTCGGCCTGCAGTGTAGAGGAAAAGCGCGTCGCGCCCTATTCGCCAGATGGCCCAGGCTGGTGGTAATCGCGGCGCAGCAGTCCAAACAGCCAATCGTTGTGCCAGCGACCGTTGAGCCAGTAGCAGTCGCGCAGCTCGCCCTCCTGGTGAAAACCGACCTTTTGCAGCAGATTTTTTGACGCCAGATTGCCCGCGGTGACGGTTGCCGTCAGCCGCCGGATGCCGCCGGCGGAGAAAGCGTAATCGCACAGCGCGCGCAGAGACTCATAGCCGTAACCTTTGCCCTGCGCCCGGGGAGCGAACAGAAAACCCGCTTCAGCGCTATCGGGAGCGTGATGCTGATAGCCGGTGAGGCCCAGGGGAGCGTGGGTGTAGCGGTCGCGCACTACCAGGCACAGCCAGTGGGCAGCGCCCGGCGACCACGCGGGAAGCCGGGCATCAAAAGCGTCGCGAATGTCCGCTACCGGGCGGGGATCCGCGACGTAAAGCATCACCTGGGGGTCTTGCTGTAAGCTGAGAAAAAAGGGCCAGTCGTCAAGCTGCAGCGGCGAGCAGCGCAGACGTGGGGTAACCAGTTCAGGCATAGCTGGGCTTCCGGCGAAAGTCGATGCCATGAACATAGCAGGACATCGACCGCGGGAATAGTCCGCTTTTACAACGGTTCGCCGTACAGGCCGATAAGCCGGCGCACCACGCCATTCGTCCAGCCAAAGCCATCCTGGAGCGGATATTCACCGCCTCCGCCTTCATGGGGGGTGGCGCTGGCGATATGGTACTTTTCAATCAGCTTATAGTGCTGTTTATAGAAATGATTCACCGTTTGCAGCCAGCTTTGGGCTATCTCATCGCCCAGCGGATCCTGGCCGTACATTTTAAAACCCTGTACCGCCATCCACTGCAGCGGCGCCCAGCCGTTGGGCTTATCCCACTGCTCACCGCTTTGATATTCCGTCGCCATAATACCGCCGGGGGTGAGCAGGCGGGCGCGTACCGCGTCGGCGAGCCTGTCGGCCTGTTCATGGGTCGCCATGCCGACATACAGCGCGACGAGGCTGGCGGCGGAAAACAGCGCCAGCTGCTCGCGGCGCCAGTCGTAATCGCGGAAACAGCCGCTTTCGTCATCCCACAGATAGCGGGTTACCGCCGCCCTGCGCTCGCTGGCCTTCTGGCGAAAAGCGGCCTCTGTTTCCCGGTCGCCCTTCAGGCCGGAGAGGTTGGCGATGGTGTTCTCCAGCTTGAACAGGAAGGCGTTCAAATCAATGGGGATAAACTGGGTGGTACGGATGCTCGCCAGCCGGGTGATATCCCGCAGCCAGCGGCTGGAGTAATCCCAGCCGGACTCCGCCCCGGCGCGCAGGTCGCGATAGACCTCGTTCGGCGGGCGCCCGGAGTGCTTCGCCGTTTCGACATCTTCCCGCCATGACTCATCGCGCGGCGTATCGCGATCGTCCCAGTAGCGGTTCAGCAGCGAGCCGTCCGGCATCCGCACCACGTGACGGTAGGCCTGGTTGGGGATCAGCGATTCCGCGCCGTCCATCCAGAAGCTGTACTCCATCCGCAGATGGTCAAGGTATCGTTTGGCGCCGCGAACCCCATCCTCTTCAAACAGTTCGACCATCAGGGCAAACACCGGCGGCTGCGAGCGGCTGAGATAGTAGGTGCGGTTGCCGTTAGGAATATGGCCGTAGATTTCAATCATCCACGCGAAGTTGTCGGCCATGCATTTCAGCAGGTCTTCGCGGCCGCTTTCCGCCAGCCCCAGCATGGTGAAGTAGGAATCCCAGTAGTAGGTTTCGCTAAACCGCCCGCCAGGCACAATATAAGACTGCGGCAGCGCCAGCAGAGACGACCAGGGAATATGATCCTGCGGCTCGCGGGTCAGGACGGGCCACAGATTATCAATATGCTCCTTTAACGATCGCGTGGGATCGGAGACGTAATCCTCGGCGCGGTTTTCCGGCAGCCAGAAGTGGTCTTCAACAAACTGGCGGAGATCGAATCCGGGGGTGCGCCGGACGCGACGGTAGTGAATCAAAATATCCAGCGGGTCCTGCTTCGGCGCGCAGTCGGGGAAGGTTTTGCTATCGGCGAAAATTCGCGACTTCTGGACGTGAGCGAACAGTTCCAGATAGCGATCGGCAGGGGTCAGGGCATCCGAGGCGGGCAGCCCTTCTATGATCTCCGGTTCGGGTTCGGCGTCGAACATTTCATCCAGCTTTAACTCATACGGATCGGCTTCGTAGCACGGATCGATTTCGATCCTGAGCTCATCGTCATCAACGTTGCGTAATTTCTGGCTGAACATAGTGGTACGGACCTCCGGATTGCGTCAGTAGAGGATGCCGGGCGCGCCCGACCTGTCTATTAAGCTTAGACATTCGCAGCGGGAAACGAAAAGAGAAGTGTGCGGTAGATCACGCTTTGTTCTAAACCGTCTGCCCGGGGTTTCCGCTTTAACTCGTTGACCTGGCGCATTAAAACCGTTTTAACCGCTTCGTATTGCGCCGAAAAATTCGGAGATTTCGTTTTGCAACAAAATCTAAATTTTCAGGCGCTTTAGCGATTAAGTCATTACTCCCACGCGGCCTCCAGCATTTCCAGCAGCTGCTCGCTGGTGAGCATAACCGGGTTAGCCTTCATGGAGGATGAGCTGCTGGCGGCGAGGGCCGCGGGTTCCAGCGCTTCGCGGGGGACGCCGAGCTCGCGCAGATTGCCCAGACCGGATCGCTGGCTCCACTCGCGCAGGCTCTCCCAGGCGCTGTTTGGATCGGCGTCCAGCCCGGCGGCCAGCCACTGGCGTACGTCGGCAAAACGCTGGCGGAGGCGTTCGTCGCTAATTTGCGTTTCATTGAGCGCCAGGCCGAAGGGAAGCAGGCTGCCGCAAAGCGCGCCGTGGGGGGCGTTGCTCAGACCGCCTAATGGACCCGCAAGACCGTGAATGACGCCGAGACCGGCGTTGGCTAACGCCAGCCCGCCGCACAGGCTGACCCATGCCATCTCATCGCGGCTATCCGGACACTCTTTGGCCATCAGCGTTCTGAGCGCTTTGATGCCGCGCGGGATCGCCTCCCGGCAGAGTGCGTCGGTAAAAGGATTCGCCCGGGCGCACAGCCAGGGCTCAATCACCTGGGTGAGGGCATCCAGGCCGGAAGCGAGGGTCACCGCGCGCGGGGTGTTGTCGGTGAGCGACGGGTCGATAATCGCCAGGTCCGGCAGCATGCGGTCGTCGCGCAGGCTGACCTTGCGCTGCTGCTCGGGGACGTTGATCACCGCGTTCTTTGTGACTTCCGCCCCGGTACCGGCCGTGGTGGGGATGGCGACGAACGGCAGCGGATTGGCTTCTAACAGGCGCCCGGTACCCACCACTTCCAGATACTCGATCGCGGGTCCCTGCGCGGGAACCAGCGCCGCAATCGCTTTGCCGGCATCTATCACCGCGCCGCCGCCGAGGCTGACCACCGCGCCGACGCCTTTTTCCCGCGCCAGACGAACGCCCCGTTCAATATCCTGCAGGTCGGGTTCATGGGCGATAGACAGCGTGGTGACGTTCAGCTGGTGAGCGTGGAGTTCGCTTAATAAGAACGCCGCGCGCTGCAGGCTGGTGCCGTGAATCAGCAGTATCTGTGCGGAGCGGGCGGCGAGCCAGGGGGCGGCGCTGCGAGCAAGGCCGCGTCCAAAGCGGATATTGCCCGGTGTTAAAACGTTAAAAGAGGTCAACATGTCGGGTAACCTGTCCTGGAGAAAAATCGTGCAATCCACTATACACATTATCCGGCTGTACATGCGCCGCCGATGCAGTATTGTGAAACAACCATCTCTTTTGATTGAGGAATTGCTGACAATGCTAAAAATACTGGGCAAACGCTCATCAATTAACGTGCGCAAAGTGCTGTGGACCTGCGAAGAAGCGGGGCTTGAATATCAGCAGGAGGATTACGGCAGCGGGTTCCAGTCGATTGAGACCCCGGAGTTTCGCGCCCTTAATCCGAACAGCCTGGTGCCCGTGCTGCGGGATGACGACTTTGTGTTATGGGAGTCGAACAGCATCTGCCGCTATCTGGCGCGCAAAGCCGGGCGGGAAGACCTGCTCCCCACGGCGCCGCGGGCTGCCGCCGAGGTTGAGCACTGGATGGACTGGCAGGCGACGGAATTTAATACTGCCTGGCGCTATGCCTTTATGGGACTGGTACGCAAGGACCCGCGCTTTCAGGATCCGACGGCTATCAAAGAGAGCATTGCCGCCTGGACCCGCTGCGTGCAGATCGTCAATACGCAGCTGCAGCAAACCGGGGCATGGGTCGCCGGTAGCGAGTTTACTCTGGCGGATATTGTCCTTGGCCTGTCGGTGCATCGCTGGAAAATGACGCCGTTCGCCCATCCTGAAATGGCGGAAGTGGAGCGCTGGTATATGGCGCTGAATCAGCGGCCGGCGTTTAAGCGTCACGGGAATAACGGCGTGGCGTAGAGGCAAAAAAAAAAGAAGCTCTCCGGAGCTTCTTTTTCAGGCATGGTGCGCGTCTTACCGCATCGTCACAAACTCTTCCGCGGCGGTTGGGTGGATCGCCACGGTATTGTCGAAGTCTTTCTTGGTTGCGCCCATCTTCAGCGCCACCGCGAAGCCCTGCAGCATCTCGTCCATCCCGAAGCCGATACCGTGAATACCGACAATCTTCTCTTCCGGGCCGACGCAGACCAGCTTCATGCGGCACGGCTGGCGGTGTGAGGTCACGGCGGTATACATGGCGGTGAAAGAGGATTTATACACTTTCACCGCTTCATCGCCGTATTGCTCGCGCGCCTGCGGCTCGGTTAAGCCGACGGTGCCGATAGGCGGATGGCTGAACACCACGGTCGGAATATTGCTGTAGTCCAGATGTTCGTCCGGCTTGTTGTTAAACAGACGCTCGGAGAGACGACGACCTGCGGCAACGGCGACCGGGGTCAGCTCGACGGCGCCGGTATTATCGCCGACGGCGTAAATACCCGGAACGTTGGTGTTCTGGAATTTATCGACGACGATATAGCCTTTATCGTTGGTTTCCACTCCGGTCGCGGCGAGGTTGAAGTTATCGGTTGCCGGTTCGCGACCGATCGCCCAAATCAGGCAGTCCACGGTCTGGCTGCGGCCATCTTCCAGTTCCAGGGTCAGGCTGCCGTCGGCGTTCTTCACAACCGCTTTCGGAATGGCATGGGTATGCAGCTGCGGGCCTTCGGCGTTCATCACCTCAACCAGCGTTTCCACGATCAGCGGATCGAAGCTACGCAGCGGCGCGTGTTTACGCACGAACAGGTGCGTCTCCGCGCCCAGGCCGTTAATCACGCCCGCCAGCTCAACGGCGATATAGCCCGCGCCGACAACCGCAACGCGTTTCGGCAGCGCCGGCAGTTCGAAGAAACCATCGGAATCAATGCCGTATTCGACGCCGGGGATATTCGGATGGCTCGGGCGGCCGCCGGTGGCGATCAGAATATGATCGGCGGTTATCGTCTCGCCGTTAACTTCGATGGTTTTCGCATCGACAAAACGGGCGAAGCCTTTAATCACATCGACCTTATTTTTGCCCAGCACGTTATCGTAGGAGGTGTGGATACGATCGATATAGGCGCTACGGCTGGCGATCAGTTTGTCCCAGTCGAAGTGATTGATAGTGGTATCAAAACCGTAATCCGGACCATACAGATGGATGGCTTCACGGATCTGCGCCGCATGCCACATGACTTTTTTCGGCACGCAGCCGACGTTCACGCAGGTACCGCCCAGGTCTTTGGCTTCAATCAGCGCGCACTTCTGGCCGTACATAGCGGCACGGTTAATGGAGGCGATACCGCCGCTGCCGCCGCCAATGGCGATATAGTCATAATGCTTGCTCATGAGTCTTATCCTTAATGTCTGATTGGCGCGATTGTATACCTGAAATCAATAGTTTCCACCGATGACTGCGATTACTCAGGCACGATCCAGCTGACGGTGGTATGGCCGATGCCGGTCGGCACCAGCTTTTTATGCAGCCACGGCAGAACGTTGTTCATCTGCTGCTCCAGCTTCCACGGCGGGTTGATGACGATCATCCCGGAGGCGGTCATCCCGCGCTGGTCGCTGTCCGGACGCACCGCCAGCTCGATTTGCAGAATTTTGCGAATGCCGGTGGCCTCTAACTCTTTGATCATGCGCTTAATCTGCGCCCGTAGCACCACCGGATACCACAGCGCGTAGGTGCCGGTAGCAAAGCGTTTGTAGCCTTCATGAATACCGGTCACGACCGCCTGGTAGTCGCTTTTGATTTCGTAAGGCGGGTCGATCAGCACCAGTCCACGACGAGAAACCGGCGGCAGCTTCGACTTCAGCTGCTGATAGCCATCGGTTTTTTCAACCCGGGCGCGGTCGTCTTTCTGAAACTCGGCGCGCAGCAGCGGAAAATCGCTGGGATGCAGTTCGGTCATCTGCAGGCTGTCCTGCTCGCGCAGCAGCTGGCGGGCAATCAGCGGCGAGCCGGGGTAGTAGCGCAGCTGGCCGCTACGGTTGAAGTGCTGAACGACGGAGATATACGGCTCCAGCTCGGCGGGCAGGTCATCCTGCTGCCAGATGCGGGCGATGCCTTCGAGATATTCACCGGTACGCTCGGCGTGTTCGCTGCTCAGCTGATAGCGGCCTGCGCCGGCGTGGGTGTCCAGATAGAGAAACGGTTTTTCTTTCTCTTTGAGCGATTCAATGATCAGGCTCTGAACGGTGTGTTTAAGAACGTCGGCGTGGTTGCCTGCGTGAAAGCTATGACGATAACTGAGCATGGATACGGTGATTCCGGGATTGAGACAAGATGACCGATAGTTTACCGCAGATCGGCCTGGATTACCGCCGCGCTGTTTCCATTCCGCTTAAAGCGTTGCAAAACATAACCGTGTCATAAAAGCGTCAAACAGAAGGGCTAGCGTCACGTAAAGGCAAGGTAATGGTTTGAATTTACCCGTCATACTTCAAGCTGCTTATGTGTTGGCTACGTTCGCTCACCCCGGTCACATAGTTATCTATGCTCCCGGGGACTCACTCCCTTGCCGCCTTTAAGCAACTCGAATTATTTAGGGTATAAAAGGAAAATAATGAAACTGCACATCACGCTTCTCGCATCGGCGCTCGTGCTGGCGCTGCCGGTTCTGGCGAAAGAGGTTCCTTTGAATCAGGCGGCGGCAATCGCCAACGGCGTGACGCCAGCCGCCGCCAGTCCGGCGTTTGACGCTCTGGAGAGCCAAAGCCTGTCGCAGCTGCGCAACGCGCTGAAGGGCGATGCGGCAACCCTGACTCGCGACCAGCTTGAACACGCCAGACAGAATAAAACTCAGGCGGATACCGCGTGGCTGAAGGCCAGCGGTTATGACTTCCAGACAAAAGCCAACCAGCAGGCGGGTATTGCGCTGCTCTCGGCGTTCACTGCGCTGCCGAAGGCGGTAATTGAGCAAAATCTGGCGACGGTCACCGCCATCAACCGCGATGCCGTACAGACCTCCCGCCATCAGGCGCTGGCGGATGCCGAGGGCATCAGCTATCTCTACTTCCTCAGCGATGCGCTGGGGCCGCGTCTCGGCAAAGCGTTCCTCGCCGCCTACGACAAAGGCGAGCTTGGTAAGGCGGCGGCGCTGATCAAAGCTTCGGAAGTGAGTACCGGGGCGGCGAAAAAGCACTTTAACAACCCGCGCCCGTTCCTGATTCAGGGCAATACCATCCATCTGGTGCCGGACGATGTGGTCGTTAAGGACAATAAGCCCTATACCGCCGACGGCGGCTCGTTTCCGAGCGGGCACACCAACACCGGCTATACCGACGCTCTGCTAATGGCGGAGATGATCCCGGAGCGCTTCGACGCGCTGGTGACGCGCGGCGCCCGCTATGGCTATTCGCGCATCGTGCTGGGCGTGCACTATCCGCTGGACGTGATGGGTTCGCGGATGGTGGCGCAGCGCAATGTCGCCCACTACCTGAATGACGCGAAGTATCGGGGGCTGTTTAATGAGGCCCGCGACCAGCTGCGTACCGCGCTGGAGAAAGAGTGCGGCACGACGCTGGCGGAGTGTGCGAAAGTGCCTGCGAAAGACGATCCGTATCGCGACCCGGCGATGGTCGCGTTTTATCGCTTTACCATGACCTACGATCTGCCGCAGCAGAAGGGCGAAAAACAGAGCCTGAAGGTGCCGCAAGGGGCTGAAGTGCTGCTGGAGGCTGCGCTGCCGAATCTGTCCGCCGCGCAGCGTCGGGCGCTGATGGTCAAAACGGCGTTGCCCGCAGGGTATCCGCTTTCCGGTGATAATGACGCGCAGCAGTTCTGGCAGCGGCTGAATTTGCCAGCGGCGTATGCGATGGCGAATAAAGCGCATTAAACCTGGTGCACTCCGGAGGCGGTGCTGGCGCACCTCTCCGGGATACAAGGGCAATGCGGCGGCGTACAGCGTGGCGCCGCTGCGGGCGTACCGGCAGAATTAGATCTCTTTGGCGGGCTTTATCGCGGGCAGGGCGCGCTGCATCGGCACCGGCAGCCAGGCGCGAATTAATAATCCGCCGCGTTCGCTGGAGCCAAGTTCCAGCTTACCGTTATGGTTATCGATAATGCGCTGAACGATAGCCAGGCCGAGGCCGGTCCCGCTAATCGTACGGGCGCTATCGCCGCGCACGAACGGCTGGAACAAATGCTCACGCTGCTCCGGTTTAATTCCCGGACCGTCATCTTCCACCTGGAACCAGGCCCGGTTCCCCTCGCTGCCGCTGCTGACTTTAATCCAGCCGTTGCCGTAGCGGGCGGCGTTGACCACCATATTCGTCAGCGCGCGCTTGATGGAGAGCGGATGCACGCGCAGCGGGATCTCGCCAGGCTGCAGGTCGGTGGCGATTTCTCGCTCGTAGCCGCTTTCCGCCGCAATCACTTCCCCCAGCACCGCGTTAAGGTCCGTCAGCTCCATCGGCATCTCCTGGCCGGTGCGCAGGTAGTCGATAAACTGCTCGATAATGGCGTTACACTCTTCAATATCTTTATTAATCGACTCGGCGAGGTAGCCGTCCTCTTCGCCCATCATCTCCGTCGCCAGACGGATACGCGTAAGGGGAGTGCGTAAATCATGGCTCACCCCGGCCATCAGCAGCGTGCGGTCATCCGCCAGCTGCTTCACGCCAGCCGCCATGTGGTTAAAGGCGCGGGTCACCGATCGCACTTCCGATGCGCCGTATTCGCGCAGCGGCGGGGGAATAATCCCTCGCCCGACCTGAAGCGCCGCGTGCTCCAGGTCGACCAGCGGTCGGTTCTGAATACGAATAAAGAGCCAGGCGCCGCCAATCGCCAGCAGCATGATCGCCAGGGTGTAGCGGAACAGCGGCGAGAAATCGCCCTGGTGGATTTCGGTCAGCGGTACGCGCACCCAGATATTGGGAGAAAGCCAGGTTTTCAGCCACACCACGGGGGAGCTTTTGTTTACCTCGACCCGCACTTCGGTTGGCCCGCCGAGCTGGTGCGCCATCTGCTGACTTAAGAATTCATAATGCTGCGCCCAGCGCAGGCCTGCGTCTTCCGCCGCTTCGTTGGAATAGAGCGAAATGCCCAGCTCGCGGTAAATCTCGCGGCGAAACGCCGGCGGCACCACCAGCTGAGTGCCGTCTTCCAGCTGGAGTTTATCGGTCATCAGCATACGCACTTCGTAGGCCAGAACCTTATTAAACTGCTGGAGACTGGGCAGGATCGCGAAATTCAGCACCACTAAATAGGTCGTCACCAGGCTGGCGAACAGCAGGGTGACGATCAGTAACAGGGTGCGGGCAAACGAGCTTCGCGGCGAAAAGCGCACGCGTTTCATGCCTTAGAGCCGTCCGGGACGAAAACGTAGCCCAGGCCCCAAACGGTCTGGATATAGCGCGGATGCGCCGGATCTTCTTCCACCATGCGGCGCAGGCGGGAGATTTGTACGTCGATGGAGCGCTCCATGGCCGAATATTCACGGCCGCGAGCGAGGTTCATCAGCTTATCGCGGGATAATGGTTCGCGCGGATGGCTCACCAGCGCTTTCAGTACCGCGAATTCACCGCTGGTCAGCGGCATAGGCTCATCTTCGCGGAACATCTCGCGGGTCCCGAGGTTCAGCTTGAACTTACCAAAGGCGATAACCGCTTCTTCCTGCGAAGGCGCGCCCGGCAGTTCGTTAGCCTGACGGCGCAGTACGGCGCGGATACGGGCCAGCAGCTCGCGCGGGTTGAACGGTTTTGGGATGTAGTCGTCGGCGCCGATTTCCAGGCCCACGATACGGTCAACTTCTTCCCCTTTCGCCGTGACCATAATGATCGGCATCGGGTTGCTCTGGCTGCGCAGGCGGCGGCAAATGGACAGGCCATCTTCGCCCGGCAGCATCAGATCCAGCACCATCAGGTGGAAGGATTCACGGGTCAGCAGGCGATCCATCTGTTCAGCGTTCGCCACGCTACGAACCTGGAAGCCCTGCTCGGTCAGATAACGTTCGAGTAGCGCACGCAGGCGCATGTCGTCATCGACAACCAGAATCTTATAATTCTCTTGCATTGTTTATACTCCCAAAGGTTCACTGCAATTGTCAGTACGTATTCTCAAAAAAGCCCGGGTCGCCCACCAGCGAAATCTGGTATATATTCCAGGCTAAATTGTTACAAAGCATATTTAACAGCAGCTTAAGTATACATTTAAGCATAAGACACATTATTTATCCTGTTGGTATGATGACGTGCGACGAATTGTGCGCAGCATTGCACAAAGATCTGTAATCAGGAGCCGGAACCTTCGATGAAAACGCCGCTGATCACCCGTGAAGGGTATGAAAAACTGAAGAAAGAGATGGATACCCTGTGGCGCGAAGAACGTCCGGAAGTCACCAAAAAGGTGACCTGGGCGGCGAGCCTCGGCGACCGCAGTGAAAACGCCGATTACCAATACAATAAAAAGCGCCTGCGTGAAATCGACCGCCGGGTGCGCTACCTGGCCAAGTGCCTTGAGCAGCTGAAAATCGTCGATTATTCGCCGCAGCAGGAGGGTAAGGTCTTTTTCGGCGCGTGGGTGGAGATTGAAAACGATGCGGGCGAGACGAAGCGCTTCCGGATTGTCGGCTACGATGAAATCTTTGGCCGCAACGACTACATCTCCATTGATTCGCCAATGGCGCGCGCGCTGCTGAAAAAAGAGGTCGGTGATTTAGCTATCGTGAACACCCCCGCGGGCGAGGCGGCCTGGTACGTGAACGAAATTGAATACGTCAAAGCCAAATAGGTCCGGAACATTCCGAGAGGCTTGGGTCGCGGCTGGCATTTTAGCGTGCCAGTCCGTATAACTATCCCCCTGATTTTTGATCCTAAAGATGAATTAAACCGATGATGAATGATTCGCTCTGCCGCATTATTGCGGGTGAACTTCAGGCCAGGGCTGAACAGGTAGAAGCTGCCGTTCGCCTGCTTGATGAAGGGAATACCGTGCCGTTTATCGCACGCTATCGTAAAGAAGTCACCGGCGGTCTGGATGACACGCAGCTGCGTAATCTGGAAACCCGCCTGGGCTATCTGCGTGAACTTGAAGACCGTCGTCAGGCGATCCTGAAGTCCATCGGCGAGCAGGGCAAGCTGACCGAGGCGCTGGAAAAAGCCATCAACGGGACGTTGAGTAAAACCGAGCTCGAAGATCTCTATCTGCCGTACAAGCCGAAGCGCCGCACGCGCGGGCAGATCGCCATTGAAGCCGGGCTGGAACCGCTGGCCGATCTGCTGTGGAACGATCCCTCTCACGACCCGGAAACCGAAGCCGCTAAATATATCGACGCCGACAACAGCGTAGCGGACACAAAAGCCGCTCTCGACGGCGCGCGCTATATTCTGATGGAGCGCTTTGCTGAAGACGCGGGCCTGCTGGCGAAAGTGCGCGACTATCTGTGGAAAAACGCCCACCTGGTGGCGACCGTCGTCAGCGGTAAAGAAGAGGAAGGGGCGAAATTCCGCGACTACTTCGATCACCATGAACCGATCTCCACCGTGCCGTCGCACCGCGCGCTGGCGATGTTCCGCGGCCGCAACGAAGGCGTGCTGCAGCTCTCTTTAAACGCCGACCCGCAGTTCGACGAGCCGCCGAAAGAGAGCCACGGCGAGCAAATCATTATCGACCATCTCGGCCTGCGCCTGAATAACGCGCCGGCGGACGGCTGGCGTAAGGGCGTGGTGAGCTGGACGTGGCGTATCAAGGTGCTGATGCACCTCGAAACCGAGCTGATGGGGACCGTGCGCGAACGCGCGGAAGACGAAGCCATTAACGTCTTTGCCCGCAACCTGCACGACCTGCTGATGGCCGCGCCGGCCGGGCTGCGCGCCACCATGGGCCTCGATCCGGGCCTGCGCACCGGCGTCAAAGTCGCCGTCGTTGACGGTACCGGCAAGCTGGTGGCTACCGATACCATCTACCCGCATACCGGCCAGGCCGCAAAAGCGGCGGTGGCGGTTGCCGCGCTGTGTGAAAAGTACAACGTTGAGCTGGTGGCGATCGGCAACGGTACCGCCTCGCGTGAAACCGAGCGCTTCTTCCTCGACGTGCAGAAGCAGTTCCCGAAAGTGACCGCGCAGAAGGTCATCGTCAGCGAAGCGGGCGCGTCCGTGTACTCCGCCTCCGAGCTGGCGGCGCTGGAGTTCCCGGATCTCGACGTTTCCCTGCGCGGCGCGGTCTCTATCGCCCGTCGTCTCCAGGACCCGCTGGCCGAGCTGGTGAAAATCGATCCGAAATCCATTGGCGTCGGCCAGTATCAGCACGATGTCAGCCAGACCCAGCTGGCGCGTAAGCTGGACGCGGTGGTGGAAGACTGCGTAAACGCCGTTGGCGTCGATCTGAATACCGCTTCCGTCCCGCTGCTTACCCGCGTCGCCGGTCTGACCCGCATGATGGCGCAGAATATCGTCTCCTGGCGCGATGAGAACGGCCAGTTCCAGAATCGCCAGCAGCTGCTGAAGGTCAGCCGTCTGGGGCCGAAGGCCTTTGAACAGTGCGCGGGCTTCCTGCGTATCAACCACGGCGACAACCCGCTGGACGCCTCAACCGTGCACCCGGAAGCGTATCCGGTGGTGGAGCGCATTCTGGCGGCGACTCAGCAGGCGCTGAAAGATTTGATGGGCAACAGCAGCGAGCTGCGTCATCTGAAAGCCGCTGACTTCACCGATGAGAAATTCGGCGTGCCGACGGTGACCGACATCATCAAAGAGCTGGAGAAACCGGGCCGCGACCCGCGCCCTGAGTTTAAAACCGCCCAGTTCGCCGATGGCGTAGAGACGATGAACGACCTGCTGCCGGGAATGATCCTCGAAGGCGCGGTGACCAACGTCACCAACTTCGGCGCGTTCGTTGATATCGGCGTTCATCAGGACGGCCTGGTGCATATCTCTTCCCTGTCGAATAAGTTCGTTGAAGACCCGCATACGGTGGTCAAAGCGGGCGATATCGTGAAGGTGAAAGTGATGGAAGTCGACCTGCCGCGTAAGCGCATCGCGCTGACGATGCGTCTGGACGAACAGCCAGGCGACAGCAACGCGCGCCGCGGCGGCGGTAACGATCGTCCTCAGGGCAACCGCCCGGCGGCGAAGGCCGCTAAACCTCGCGGTCGCGAGGCGCAGCCTGCGGGCAACAGCGCGATGATGGATGCGCTGGCGGCGGCAATGGGTAAAAAACGTTAATTCTTTCCGGCCCCTTTTGCTAAGGGGCCGCATTTCTTCCGGCATTCGCCATATTGTGCAAACAAGCATCAGTATTTTCTTATAACGTCGTAATAAGCGCGAATTACGGACGGCGATATTATTATTTTCATTTCGTTAACTATAGAAACTTTAATTAAACATTTAGTCATTAAGAATAATCATCACCTCCGCGACGGCGACAAAATAGAGTTTGCTCAATATCAACAAAAGCTCAATTTTCTCTTTAAAAAGCGAAACGGCCGCATTATATGTATTGATGATAAAAACTATTCTCATTATCATTATTTGCATTGAGTATTTTTTCTTCTTCGTTAGCTACGGTCCCTGGCGCCGCGTCTCCGGCGCATACGGAAAACTCTCTTTTCAGTTGGCGATAAACAAGTAGGTCCTATGCAATTCACACCTGATAGTGCGTGGAAAATCACCGGTTTCTCCCGCGATATTAGTCCGGCGTATCGGCAAAAGCTGCTGTCCCTCGGGATGCTGCCGGGTTCTTCTTTCAATGTGGTTCGCGTGGCGCCGCTCGGCGACCCTATTCATATTGAAACCCGACGCGTTAGCCTGGTATTACGTAAAAAGGATCTTGCGTTAATTGAGCTGGAAGCGGTTGCACAATAATGCCTGACCGGCACTAAGAGTATGAATATGAAAAAATTAACCCTTGGCTTAATTGGTAATCCTAATTCCGGTAAAACCACGCTGTTCAACCAGCTCACCGGCGCGCGCCAGCGCGTCGGTAACTGGGCGGGAGTGACCGTTGAACGCAAAGAGGGTGGTTTCAACACCACCGATCATCAGGTCACGCTGGTAGACCTTCCGGGCACGTATTCCCTGACCACCATCTCCTCGCAAACCTCGCTGGATGAGCAGATTGCCTGCCACTATATTCTCAGCGGCGACGCCGACATGCTGATTAACGTGGTCGATGCGTCCAATCTGGAACGTAACCTCTATCTGACGCTGCAGCTGCTGGAGCTTGGCATCCCCTGCGTGGTCGCGCTGAATATGCTCGATATCGCGGAAAAACAGAAGATCCGCATCGATGTCGACGCGCTGGCCGCGCGTCTCGGGTGCCCGGTGATCCCGCTGGTTTCCACCCGCGGGCGCGGTATCGAGGCCTTAAAAATGGCGATCGATCGCCATCAGCAGAACCAGGCTATTGAACTGGTGCACTATCCGCAGCCGCTGCTGCGGGAGGCGGACAAGCTGGCGCAGGCCATGGCCGCGGATATTCCGCAGCGCCAGCGTCGCTGGCTGGGTTTACAGATGCTTGAAGGCGATATTTACAGCCGCGCCTACGCCGGTGACGCTGCCCACAAGCTGGACGTGTCCCTGGCGCACCTGAGCGAAGAGATGGATGACCCCGCGCTGCATATCGCCGATGCCCGTTACCAAAGTATTGCCGCCATTTGCGATGCGGTCAGTAATACCCTTACCGCCGAGCCAAGCCGCTTTACCGCGGCGATGGATAAAGTGATCCTCAACCGCTTCCTCGGCCTGCCGGTCTTCCTGTTCGTTATGTACCTGATGTTCTTGCTGGCGATTAATATCGGCGGCGCGCTGCAGCCCATTTTTGATGCCGGTTCCGTGGCTATCTTTATCCACGGTATTCAGTGGGTTGGCTATACCCTGCATTTCCCGGACTGGCTGACGGTGTTCCTCGCCCAGGGGATTGGCGGCGGTATCAATACCGTACTGCCGCTGGTACCGCAGATCGGCATGATGTACCTGTTCCTCTCTTTCCTTGAAGACTCTGGCTATATGGCGCGGGCGGCGTTTGTGATGGACCGCCTGATGCAGGCGCTGGGGCTACCGGGGAAATCCTTCGTGCCGTTAATCGTCGGTTTTGGTTGCAACGTTCCGTCGGTGATGGGCGCGCGTACGCTTGATGCGCCGCGCGAACGTTTGATGACCATTATGATGGCGCCGTTTATGTCCTGCGGCGCGCGGCTGGCGATTTTCGCCGTCTTCGCCGCCGCCTTTTTCGGCCAGAACGGCGCGCTGGCGGTCTTCTCGCTGTACGTACTGGGGATCGTGATGGCGATTGCGACCGGACTGATGCTGAAGCATACCATTATGCGCGGCGAAGCGTCGCCGTTCGTGATGGAGCTGCCGGTGTATCACGTTCCGCACGTGAAGAGTCTGATTATCCAGACCTGGCAGCGCCTGAAAGGCTTCGTCCTGCGCGCGGGTAAAGTGATCGTTATCGTCAGTATCTTCCTCAGCGCGCTGAACAGCTTCTCGCTGAGCGGTAAGATCGTCGATAACATCAACGACTCGGCGCTGGCGTCGGTCAGCCGGGTGATTACCCCGGTATTTAAACCGATTGGCGTACATGAGGATAACTGGCAGGCGACCGTCGGGCTGTTCACCGGCGCGATGGCCAAGGAAGTGGTGGTGGGGACGCTGAACACCCTCTACACCGCTGAAGATATCCAGAACGAAGCGTTTAATCCGCAGACGTTTAGCCTCGGCGATGAGCTGCTGGCCGCGGTAGACGAGACCTGGCAGAGTCTGAAAGATACGTTCAGCCTGAGCGTGCTGGCCAACCCTATCGAAGCCAGTAAAGGCGACGGCGAAATGGCAACCGGCGCGATGGGCGTCATGGGCAGCAAATTCGGTAGCGCCGCTGCGGCGTACAGCTACCTGATTTTTGTCCTGCTCTATATTCCCTGCATCTCGGTAATGGGGGCGATTGCCCGCGAGTCGAGCCGCGGCTGGATGATGTTCTCCGTCCTGTGGGGGCTGAATATCGCCTATTCACTTTCTACGCTGTACTACCAGACCGTCAGCTTTAGCCAGCATCCGCGCTATAGCCTGGTGTGCATTCTGGCGGTGGTGCTGTTCAATATCGTGGTCTTTGGCCTGCTGCGCAGAGCGCGTAGCCGGGTGGACGTCTCGCTGCTGGCGACGCGCAAAACGCCGTCCACCTGCTGCCAGAGTCCGGCGGGCGATTGCCACTAAGGAGCGATGATGGCGTCATTAATTGAAATCCGCGATATGCTGGCCCTGCAGGGGAGGATGGAGGCAAAGCAGCTCAGCGTCCGCCTGAATACGCCGCAGCCGCTGATTGACGCCATGCTGGGCCGCCTGCAAGCGATGGGGAAAGCGGTGAAAGTGACCGAAGATGCCGATGGCTGCCTCTCCGGCAGCTGTAAAAGCTGCCCGGAAGGCAAAGCCTGCCTGCGGGAGTGGTGGTCGCTGCGCTGATTGGGCTGTGAAGGCAGGTTTCCCGGATTGCGGCTAACGCCTTATCCGGGCTACGAATTTGTGCGGTTTTGGGCTTGGTAGCCCGGGTAAGGCGTTTACGCCGCGACCCGGGAGATTCGACCACAGATTTGTACGGTTCTGGGGTGGGTAGCCCGGACAGGCGCAACGCGCCGCTTCCGGGAACCGACTGCGGCATATACCGCAAGCGGGTCCTGAGACCCGCTTTCTGGCTTACTTGTAGACGTCCGCGTTAGCGTGAACCGTTTTCTCGTTCTTCTCGCCTGCAATCACCACAAAATAGGTGCCGCCCAGCTCATCCGCTTTTTTCGACAGATCGCGCTTTGCATCCATCGGAGAGGTTGTTCTGGAGGTGGTAATCGAACCAATTTTGGTCAGGTTCAACTTAGCCACTTCGTCTTTTTGAATTTCCTTGGCGGCGAACGCGCCGAAGGACAGGGAGCCAATCACCAGAGATGCAACAATTCCTGTAACAAGTTTCATAGCCTCTACTCTCCATTAGGTTGTTTTTTTTAGGTCACGGGGCCAGCGTGAAATAGTCAACCCCCGCAACAACCTAAGTATTGCTGCACCCTGCGTTTTTACCACGTCCCGCTAAAAAAATTTATCGATCTCACGCTTCAGCTCAATCAGCGGAGAGCAAAACGCCTGCGGATGTGAAATGAACGGCGCATGGGCGGCTTTATCGAAGACAATCGACGTGCTTTTGGGCCACAGCGCATCGAGAAGCGGAATGATTTTACGCGGTACCAGACCGTCCAGCCGACCGTACAGGCGCAAAAACGGCATGGCGAGGGCGGTCAACGGCTGGCGTAAATCGGCGGTTTTGAGGATCTCCAGCCCGCCGTTTAAAACGTCCGGCGACGGCATCGGTAGCGACAGCACCGTGCTCTTCAGCGCTCTCGCATCCTGACGCGCGCTTTCGGTACCCAGGGTTTGCAGCGCCAGAAAGCGTTCGACAGTGCGTTGAAAATCTTCGCTCAGCTGCTGCTGAAATCCGCTCAGCACGTCGGGCTTAATCCCGGGCCAGCTGTCGTGAGCGCTAAAGCAGGGGGAAGAGGCCACGGTGACCAGCGCCTGCACGCGATCGGGATGGGATAACGCGACCTGGCTGGCCACCAGCCCGCCGAGGCTCCAGCCTAGCCACATAGCTCGCTCCGGCGCGTTTTCCAGCACCCGCTGGGCCATCTCTTCCAGCGACATCGCGCCAAAGCCGCCGCTGCGGCCATAGCCAGGCAGGTCGACGAGGTGCAGCGTAAAATGCGAAGCCAGCTGCGGCGTGATGCAATCCCACACTTTGGCATTCAGCCCCCATCCGTGCAGCAGCACAAGATGACAATTTCCTTCGCCCGTGGTTTGCCACGCGATCGTTTTCATCAGTTACTGTTCTCTTTCCACCAATACGAGGGGGAAATATGCTAACAGCACACAGCTTATGCTGGCTATGCCAAATGCCGCTGGCCATCGCCAGCTGGGGGATCTGCTCGCGATGCGCGTCGGCGCTGCTGGCGTCTGAACCGTTGTGCCCGCAGTGCGGCCTACCGGCCCAATCAAGCACGCTGCCCTGCGGGCGCTGCCTGCAAAAACCGCCGCCGTGGCAGCGGCTGGTGACGGTGAATGACTATCGACCGCCGCTGAGCGGCCTGATTCACCAGCTGAAATTCAATAAGCGGCCCGAGCTGGCCCCGGCGCTGGCGCGTCTGCTGCTGTTGCGCATTCGCCAGCGTCGGGATCTTCCCCGCCCGGACCGGATAATTAGCGTGCCGCTCTGGCAGCGTCGTCAGTGGAAGAGGGGATTTAATCAGAGCGATCTGCTGTGCCGACCGCTCTCCCGCTGGCTGGACTGCGCCTGGCGCAGCGATGCGCTAACCCGCCGGCGCCGCACCGCCACCCAGCATCAGCTCAGCGCCAGATTGCGCAAACGGAACCTGAAAAACGCCTTCCAGCTTGAATTGTCGCTCCAGGGCCACCATATCGCCATTGTGGATGATGTCGTCACAACCGGAAGCACCGTCGCCGAGATATCCCGCCTGCTTTTGCGAAACGGCGCCGCGACGGTTCAGGTATGGTGTATATGCCGTACCTTGTAGACCCCTGCTGATGGGCGTATAATAACCCAGTAAAATAGTCAACTATTAGGCCAACGCTATGATCCGTATTTCCGATGCTGCACAAGCGCACTTTGCCAAACTGCTGGCAAATCAGGAAGAAGGGACACAAATTCGCGTATTTGTGATCAATCCCGGCACCCCTAACGCCGAGTGCGGCGTGTCCTACTGCCCACCGGATGCGGTGGAAGATTCCGATACCGCGCTGAAGTTTGAGCAACTCACCGCCTACGTCGATGAGCTTAGCGCGCCGTACCTGGAAGACGCTGAAATCGATTTTGTTACCGACCAGCTGGGCTCCCAGCTGACGCTGAAAGCGCCAAACGCCAAGATGCGCAAAGTGTCCGACGATGCCCCGCTCATGGAGCGCGTTGAGTACCTGCTGCAGTCGCAGATTAACCCGCAGCTGGCCGGGCACGGCGGGCGCGTCACGTTGATGGAAATCACCGACGATGGCCTGGCGATTCTGCAATTCGGCGGCGGCTGCAACGGCTGTTCGATGGTTGACGTGACGCTGAAAGAGGGGATCGAGAAGCAGATGCTGAACGAGTTCCCGGAACTGAAAGGCGTACGCGATCTGACTGAACACCAGCGCGGCGAGCACTCCTACTACTGATTTCCCCGCCCGGCAGCCTTTTCGCGGCCGGGCGACTCCCCTCATGTTACCGCGCAACATTTCCCGCTAAGCGACCCGGCAGAAACCCGGGAAAGAGTATGACTTAAGTCTCATATTTGAAATTTTCACCGCCCAGGTGATTCTCAAACTTCATATGTTACCCGTATCATTCACTTCAGGCGCCACAGATAAAAAAATAGCCAGCTATCCTTTCTCTGGGTAAGGATAAAGCCAGCTTCTACGGCGTCAGACATTTTTTGTTCCGGTCGGAACGGATGAAGTCAATGTTGAAACTATGACGTTACCCATAACAAATTAAGGCCAGGTAAATCATGCCATTAGTCATCGTTGCTATCGGGGTTGCCCTGTTATTGTTGCTGATGATCCGTTTCAAGCTGAACGGGTTTATCGCTCTGGTTCTGGTGGCACTTGCCGTCGGGCTCATGCAGGGTATGCCTCTGGATAAAGTTATCGTCTCCATCAAAAACGGCGTTGGGGGAACCCTCGGCAGCCTCGCGCTGATCATGGGCTTCGGCGCGATGCTCGGTAAAATGCTGGCGGACTGCGGCGGCGCGCAGCGTATCGCCACCACGCTGATTGCCAAATTTGGTAAACAACATATTCAATGGGCGGTTGTGCTCACCGGCTTTACCGTCGGCTTCGCCCTGTTCTATGAAGTGGGCTTCGTACTGATGCTGCCGCTGGTCTTTACCATCGCCGCATCCGCCGGTATCCCGCTGCTCTATATCGGCGTCCCGATGGCGGCCGCGCTCTCCGTCACGCACGGTTTCCTGCCTCCGCACCCGGGCCCGACGGCCATTGCCACTATTTTCCATGCCGACATGGGTAAAACCCTGCTGTTCGGTACGATTCTGGCGATCCCGACGGTTATCCTCGCGGGGCCGGTTTACGCACGCTTCCTGAAAGGTATCGATAAGCCGATTCCGGAAGGCCTGCATAACCCGAAAACGTTCACTGAGGAAGAGATGCCGGGCTTCGGCGTCAGCGTCTGGACCTCTCTGGTGCCGGTTATTCTGATGGCCATGCGCGCCGTGGCCGAAATGGTTCTGCCGAAAGGTCATGCCTTCCTGCCGATCGCGGAATTCTTCGGCGACCCGGTCATGGCCACGCTGATCGCGGTACTGATCGCCATGTTCACCTTCGGTCTTAACCGCGGTCGTTCCATGGAGCAGATTAACGATACGCTGACCTCCTCGATCAAAATTATCGCCATGATGCTGCTTATCATCGGCGGCGGCGGCGCCTTCAAGCAGGTGCTGGTCGATAGCGGCATGGATAAATACATTGCTTCTATCATGCATGAATCCAATATGTCCCCGCTGTTTATGGCATGGTCGATTGCTGCGGTACTGCGTATTGCGCTGGGTTCCGCCACCGTTGCGGCGATCACCGCGGGCGGTATCGCCGCGCCGCTGATCGCCACCACCGGCGTGAGCCCGGAACTGATGGTGATCGCCGTTGGCTCCGGCAGCGTTATCTTCTCTCACGTTAACGACCCGGGCTTCTGGCTGTTTAAGGAATACTTCAACCTGACCATCGGCGAGACCATTAAGTCGTGGTCGGTGCTGGAAACCATTATCTCAGTGTGCGGCCTGGTAGGCTGTCTGCTGCTGGGGATGGTGGTATAAGCTGCTTGTCCGCCTAAAACGAGCCGGGTCGCCGCGAGGCGAACCCGGCTTTTTTATGCGCTCTGGCCACAACGGCCAGACTTATCGCAGTAATACCCGCCTGCGCGCGGCGCCTGACATTGAAATTCAGCAAACTATCCCCCATTCTAGATCTCATGCTATAGCGCCGGACGCGCGCTTCATTCACCCAATTCAACAGGACTGCGCATATGACCAATCCATTACTGACGCCTTTTTCATTACCGCCATTCTCTGCCATCAAACCCGAGCACGTGGTCCCCGCGGTCACTAAAGCGCTGGATGATTGCCGGGCGGCGGTAGAGCGCGCGGTGGCGCAAGGGGCGCCGTATACCTGGGAAAATCTTTGCCAGCCGCTGGCGGAAGTAGACGACGTGCTGGGGCGTATTTTTTCCCCGGTCAGCCATCTGAACTCGGTCAAAAACAGTCCGGAACTGCGCGAAGCCTACGAGCAGACCCTGCCGCTGCTTTCGGAGTACAGCACCTGGGTTGGGCAGCATGAAGGCCTGTACAAAGCGTACCGCGACCTGCGCGACGGCGACCATTACGCCACCCTGAATACCGCGCAGAAAAAAGCGGTGGATAACGCGCTGCGCGATTTTGAACTCTCCGGTATTGGCCTGGCGAAAGAGCAGCAGAAACGCTACGGCGAAATCGCCGCCCGCCTCTCCGAGCTGGGCAATCAGTACAGCAACAACGTGCTCGACGCGACCATGGGCTGGACCAAGCTGGTCACCGATGAATCTGAGCTCTCCGGCATGCCGGAAAGCGCGCTTGCCGCAGCGAAAGCCCAGGCTGAAGCCAAAGAGCAGGAAGGGTTTCTGCTGACCCTGGATATCCCGAGCTATCTGCCGGTAATGACCTACTGCGACAATCAGGCGCTGCGTGAAGAGCTGTATCGCGCCTATTCCACCCGCGCCTCCGACCAGGGGCCGAACGCCGGAAAATGGGACAACAGCCCGGTAATGGCCGAAATCCTCGCCCTGCGCCACGAGCTGGCGCAGCTGCTGGGCTTTGACAGCTTTGCCGACAAGTCGCTGGCGACCAAAATGGCCGAAAATCCGCAGCAGGTGCTCGACTTCCTGACCGACCTGGCGAAACGCGCCCGTCCGCAGGGTGAGAAAGAGCTGGCCCAGCTGCGCGCCTTCGCCAAAGCCGAATTCGGCGTGGATGAACTGCAGCCGTGGGATATCGCTTACTACAGCGAAAAACAGAAGCAGCATCTTTACAGCATCAGCGATGAACAGCTGCGCCCCTACTTCCCGGAAAACAAAGCGGTTAACGGCCTGTTCGAGGTGGTTAAGCGTATTTACGGTATTACCGCGAAAGAGCGTACCGATGTGGACGTCTGGCATCCGGAGGTGCGCTTCTTCGAGCTTTACGATGAAAAAAATGAACTACGCGGTAGCTTCTATCTCGATCTCTACGCTCGCGAACATAAACGCGGCGGGGCGTGGATGGATGACTGCGTTGGCCAGATGCGCAAGCTTGACGGCTCGCTGCAAAAGCCGGTCGCTTATCTGACCTGTAACTTTAACCGTCCCGTCAACGGTAAGCCGGCGCTGTTCACCCACGATGAAGTGATCACCCTGTTCCACGAGTTTGGCCACGGTCTGCACCATATGCTGACCCGTATCGACACCGCCGGCGTGTCCGGCATCAGCGGGGTACCGTGGGATGCGGTCGAGCTGCCGAGCCAGTTTATGGAAAACTGGTGCTGGGAGCCGGAAGCGCTGGCCTTTATCTCCGGCCACTATGAAACCGGCGAACCGCTGCCGCAGGAATTGCTGGAGAAAATGCTGGCGGCGAAAAACTACCAGGCGGCGATGTTTATTCTGCGCCAGCTGGAGTTCGGCCTGTTCGACTTCCGCCTGCATGCGGAGTTCAGCCCGCAGCAGGGCGCGAAAATCCTCGAAACGCTGGCGGAAATTAAGCAGCAGGTGGCGCTGATCCCCGGGCCGTCGTGGGGCCGTTTCCCGCACGCCTTCAGCCATATTTTCGCCGGCGGATACGCAGCGGGTTATTACAGCTATCTGTGGGCCGACGTCCTGGCGGCGGATGCCTTCTCGCGCTTCGAAGAGGAGGGTATCTTCAATCGCGAAACCGGCCAGTCGTTCCTCGACAACATCCTTAGCCGCGGCGGTTCGGAAGAGCCAATGGTCCTGTTCAAACGCTTCCGCGGTCGCGAGCCGCAGCTGGACGCGATGCTTGAGCATTACGGTATTAAGAGTTAACCCTGTTGTGAAAATTTGTTTAATTGATGAAACGGGCGCCGGAGACGGCGCCTTATCTGTTCTGGCTGACCGCTGGGGGCTGGAGCAGGATGAGGACAACCCGATGGCGCTGGTGATGACGCCGGCGCATCTTGAGCTGCGCAAGCGCGATGAACCGAAGCTTGGCGGCATCTTTGTTGATTTTGTCGGTGGGACCATGGCCCACCGGCGCAGGTTCGGCGGCGGCCGCGGCGAGGCGGTGGCAAAAGCGGTGGGAATCAAAGGTGACTATCTGCCGGATGTGGTCGATGCGACCGCCGGTCTGGGAAGGGATGCCTTTGTTCTTGCCTCCGTGGGCTGTCGCGTGCGGATGCTGGAGCGTAACCCGGTGGTTGCCGCGCTGCTCGACGATGGCCTGGCGCGCGGCTACGCCGACGCTGAAATCGGCCCCTGGTTACAGGAGCGTTTGCGGCTGATTCACGCTTCCAGCCTGACGGCGCTGACCGATATCACCCCGCGTCCGCAGGTGGTCTATCTCGACCCGATGTTTCCGCATAAGCAGAAAAGCGCGCTGGTGAAGAAAGAGATGCGGGTATTTCAGTCGCTGGTGGGGCCGGATTTAGACGCCGACGGTCTGCTGGCGCCGGCGCGTCAGCTGGCGACCAAACGGGTGGTGGTTAAGCGCCCGGACTACGCGCCGCCGCTGGCGGATGTCGCGACGCCTAACGCGGTGGTGACCAAAGGCCACCGGTTTGATATCTATGCCGGAACGGCGATTGAGCCGCAGGGGTAAGCAACCTGCGTCAGGGCCCTTTCCCCGAGGGCGGCGCGATGCGCCTTGCCCGGGCTACGGGTTCTTGCGATCTGGGGGTTCTGTAGCCCGGATAAGGCGTTAGCCGCAATCCGGGAAACCTCGTCGACCGCTCCGTTTTTACGCGCTTTTTGTATTAATCATCCTGTTCAGCCACGGCACCATGATCGCCATGACCACCGTTACGCCCAGGGTCACCAGGCCAATTTTGCTGAAGACATCGGTATAAATCGGCAGCGTCTGTAGCGGGTCGGTAATATTATCCGGTACGGCGGTGAAGGTCGCCACGTAGCCGCCCAGCAGGAACGCGGCCGCCTGGGTTAAAAACCACATCCCAAGAATAAAGCCCATCAGATGCTGCGGCACCAGCGCGGCAACCATCGCCAGCCCCAGGGCGCTAATCAGCAGTTCTCCCAGACTCTGGAACAGATAGACCAGCACGATAAACCACGGCGAGGTCAGCCCCTGGGCGTCGGCAAACCACATTCCCGCCGCGGCTGCCGTCAGAAAGCCCAGCGCGCACAGGAACATGCCAAGGGTAAACTTCATCGGCATAGTCAGGTCTTTGCCCTTATTGCCCAAACGCGTGTAGATAGCGGCGAGGATGGGGCTGGCCACCACCACCCAGAACGGGTTTAGCGCCTGAAAGCTCACCGGGTTAATCGCGAAACCAAGTATTTCATGGTGAACGTTATTGATAGCAAAGAAGTTGAGCGAGGTGGGCATCTGCGCGTACAGAATATAAAACAGCACCGCTTCCAGCATCAGGATAAAGGCGACGAACATTTTGTTGCGCCCGGTTTTATCCAGCTTGAAGGCCTCGCGGAAGAAGAAAATCGTCACCACCACTGAGAGGATAATCAGCACCAGATTGGCAATTTTGACATTATGCATTAGCCAGGCGCAGAGAAAAATCATGACCACCGTACCGGCCAGCACGTACAGTAAATTGCGCAGGCTCAGCGGTTTGTGGTCCGGCCCAGAGCCGATATCTTTCACCATACCCCGACAGGCGAAGTAAACCAGCAGGGCGACGATCAGACCGGCGCCGCACAGGTTGTAGGTTACCGCATAGCCGAACTTGTCGGCAATCACCGGCGCCAGCGACAGCGACAGCAGCGAACCGATATTGATCGACATATAAAACAGCGTGAAGGCGCCATCCAGGCGGGCATCTTTTGGCGGATAGCATTTGGACAGCAGGCTTGCCGGGTTAGCTTTAAACAGGCCGTTACCCACCGCAATGGTCCCCAGCGCGATGAAAATCAGATTGGGTTTGAGCAGCGACAGGCCGGTCATAAAGTAGCCTGCGGCAAGCACAATCGCGCCCAGAACCAGCGTACGTTTCGTACCCAGCAGGTGATCGCCAACATAGCCGCCGATGGAGATAAGGCCATATACCAGCGCGGCAAACGCGCCAAAGGTAATAAACGCCTGCTCCTGAGAAAAACCGAGCTGTTTAACAAAGAAAACGGCCAGGATCCCCTGAACGCCGTAATAGCCAAATCGCTCCCATAGTTCCACAAAGAAGATCATGAAGAATGGGCGAGGTTGCTGCAGCAAGCCTGTCGGTGCGGTTGAATTCATCTTTCTTCGCCTTTAAGTCCTGTCCGGAAAAGTATGAACGCGTATGCCAAAACGCGCTGAAAAAGGTTAATTTTGCGTAATGATATGATGTTTATCTATTTTGGCGAATTATTATATGGCTATATTGCTTTTGAAATGGTTGATCAGCCTGGCATTGTGGTGATTATTTGGATTTATATGCTTTTTGCGGCGGGTGGGGGAAATAAAAACGCCCGCGTTGGCGGGCGTTGGTCATCAGCGAAATGAAATAACGGCCTGTTATTCGTCTTCTTCGTCGCGCAGCGGGACAATCAGCATATCCACGTGAACGGTGTTGATGAGCTGACGAGCCGAGGACATCAGTTTGCTCCAGAAGTCCTGATGGTGACCGCAAACCACGAGGTCCATATCATACTTTTTAATCGCATCAACCAGCACCTGGCCGAGATCGCCGCTGCCGCTCAGGGTCTCAGTGATCGGATAGCCCGCGTTGGTGGACAGCTCGCTTAACGCGTGGTGAGTCTCTTCGGAGATGCGTTTCTGCATGTCGCCCAGATTGACGTCAATAAGGCCGGTGTAGAGATCGGAGTAATTCACATCCACGTGGATCAGGGAAACTTTTGCATTGTAGGGGCGGGCCATAGAAACGGCTTTTTCTACCAGTACTTTGCTTTCCGGGGACAGGTCTACTGCAATGAGAATATGTTTGTAAGCCATGGTGTTACTCCTTCCATAAGTTGTCGATGACCGTTGGACCTGACAGCCAGCGCTGCCGCTTCGCCCGCGTCCTGCGTGCTACATTCGCGGGGGGGAGTCCTTAAGGACCTAATTGTAGAAGATATTTCTACCTTATAGCGCCCCTCGCGATCCGTCAATCCACCTTGTTCAGCGAATAGTTAAACAAATATATCCGACTTATGCATTGATAATGATTAACGTTGTGGTAAAAAAATTAACTGATCTCCTACACTATTTAATGAGCCGGTCGGATAAATAAACGTGATCGGAATCGCACTCTTTCACAGTACAGTCGGTTTGATATTGGGGAGCGGTAGTCCCGGAGGGAGCCTCCGAGGACGGGTCGCCGGGGAGGAGGTATGATCAGCACTGTTGCGCTGTTTTGGGCCCTGTGTATCGTATGTGTAGTGAATATGGCACGCTACTTCTCGTCGCTGCGTGCATTGCTTGTTGTGCTACGTGGTTGTGACCCTTTGCTCTATCAATATGTCGACGGCGGCGGTTTTTTTACGTCGCACGGGCAGCCCGGCAAACAGGTGCGCCTGGTGTGGTACATCTACGCCCAGCGCTACCGCGATCACCACGACGATGAATTTATCCGCCGCTGCGAGCGGGTTCGTCGGCAGTTTATTCTCACCAGCGCGCTATGCGGCCTGGTGGTGGTCAGCATGATTGCTCTGGCTATCTGGCACTAGCTTCACGATACAAAAAAAACGGGCCAGTTTCCTGACCCGTTTATCTTTCTTGTTTCTGATATTCGCTTAGATAATCTGCAGCGAGAGCCAGTACAGCGCGCCGGACAGCAGAATCGCCGCGGGCAGGGTCAGTACCCAGGCCATCAGGATGCTGGTGACGGTTTTCTTCTGCAGACCGCCGCCATCAACGAGCATCGTCCCCGCTACCGAGGAGGAGAGCACGTGGGTGGTGGAAACCGGCATACCGGTATAGCTCGCCAGACCAATCGATACGGCGGCGGTCATCTGAGCTGACATACCTTGTGCGTAGGTCATCCCTTTCTTACCGATTTTCTCGCCGATGGTGGTCGCCACGCGACGCCAGCCGATCATGGTGCCGATACCCAGCGCCAGCGCAACCGCCATAATAATCCAGATTGGCGCGTACTCGATGGTGCTCAGCATATCGGTTTTCAGCTTCTTCAGCAGACGCTTATCGTCAGCATTCACTTCCGGCAGCTTAGCCACTTTGTCAGTGGTGTCGGAGATGCAGAGCATAATACGGCGCAGATGGCTACGCTGTTCCACGGAGAGCGTGTCGTAGCTTTCGGTACCGGTCAGCATCGTCTTCACGCGGTCAAGCGCGTTGATGGTGTTTGCCGGGTGGCAGTGGAACTCGCCGTTTGCGGCAGCCCCTGCGTCCGGAGACGGGATGAGCTGCTCGGCGCCGGTCGCTTTTTTCAACAGCTCAGGACGCTGCTGGAAGAAGGTTTCCACGTTGTTGACCGCATCGCGGGTACGGGTGATTTCGTAGCCGGAAGCGTTCATATTGACCACGAAGCCAGCCGGAGCCACGCCGATCAGCACCAGCATCACCAGGCCAATGCCTTTCTGACCATCGTTCGCGCCGTGGGAGAACGCGACCCCAATGGCGGACAAAATCAGCGCAATACGCGTCCAGAACGGCGGCTTTTTCTTGCCGTCTTTCTTTTCACGCTCGGCTGGAGTCAGGTGGATACGGGCGCGTTTTTTGGTTCCGCTCCAGTAGCGACGCAGAATGAAAATCAGGCCGCCCGCCACGACCAGGCCAACGATTGGCGAGACGATCAGCGAGCCAAAAATACCCATGACTTTCGGGATGTTCAGCGCGTCCACCACCGACGTACCGGTCATCAGGGCATTGGTTAAACCAATACCGATGATCGCGCCGATCAGGGTGTGCGAGCTGGAGGCCGGAAGGCCGAAGTACCAGGTGCCGAGGTTCCAGATAATTGCCGCCAGCAGCATGGAAAAGACCATGGCGAGGCCATGTGCTGAACCCATGTTAAGCAGCAGGTCGGTCGGCAACATATGCACGATGGCATAGGCTACGCTGAGACCGCCCAACAGAACGCCGAAGAAGTTAAAAAGAGCCGCCATCGCCACAGCAAGCTGCGACCGCATTGCGCGAGTGTAAATCACCGTTGCAACCGCGTTTGCGGTATCATGAAAACCATTGATCGCTTCGTAAAAAAGCACGAAAGCCAGAGCAAGCAATAACAGTAATCCGGTATGTAAATCCAGACCGGCAAATAAATGTACCATAGGACGTTACGCCATTTTGAGGACATGAACGCGGCGCATTATCAGTGACTTTCGCGGCGCGGGCAAAGTGAAATATAGACTTTTTTTGATTTTCTTCCTGTTTAAGTTTTACCTTGTTGGGAGTATTCCTATATCTTTCAATGAGGTACGCAAATCTGTTTTTTTCAGTCTGGTGCGACCAGAATGAAAAATTTACAATTCCCGACAATCGGGATATGAGGAATGTTGTGTGGAAAGGTTTGATGCCATCGTAATCGGCGCCGGAGCGGCGGGAATGTTTTGTGCAGCGCAGGCGGGGCAGGCAGGCTGTCGGGTGCTGCTGCTCGATAACGGCAAAAAGCCCGGGCGGAAGATCCTGATGTCTGGCGGTGGCCGCTGCAACTTTACTAACATGTATATCGAACCCGCGGCATATCTCAGCCAAAACCCGCATTTTTGCAAATCTGCGCTGGCGCGCTACACCCAGTGGGACTTTATCGATCTGGTTAGCAAACACGGTATCGCCTGGCATGAGAAAACCCTGGGCCAGCTTTTCTGCGATGATTCCGCCGAGCAAATCGTTAACCTGCTGCTGGCCGAGTGCGAAAAAGGCGGCGTACACATTCGCCTGCGTAGCGAAATTATCAGCGTAGAGCGGGATGATGAGGGCTATACGCTACAGCTTAACGGCGAGACGGTGGCGGCGAAAAAGCTGGTGGTTGCCTCCGGCGGGCTATCCATGCCCGGCCTGGGCGCCTCGCCGTTTGGCTATAAGCTCGCCGAGCAGTTTGGCCTGAAGGTGCTGCCGACCCGCGCGGGCCTGGTGCCGTTTACCTTGCATAAGCCGCTGCTCGAACAGCTGCAGGTGCTTTCCGGGGTGTCGGTGCCGTCCACCATCACGGCGGAAAACGGGACCGTCTTCCGGGAAAATCTGCTCTTTACCCACCGCGGGCTGTCCGGGCCGGCGGTACTGCAAATTTCCAGCTACTGGCAGCCGGGAGAGTTCGTCAGCATCAATCTGCTGCCGGATTGCCATCTTGATGACTTCCTCAACGAGCAGCGCGCGGCGCATCCCAATCAGAGCCTGAAGAACACCCTGGCAATGCAGCTGCCAAAGCGGCTGGTCGAGTGCCTGCAGCAGCTGGGGCAACTGCCGGACGTCACCCTGAAACAGCTTAACGTTCGCGAGCAGCAGGCGCTGGTTGAGACGCTGACCGCGTGGCGCGTCCAGCCGAATGGCACCGAAGGCTATCGCACGGCGGAAGTGACCCTCGGCGGTGTCGACACCAACGAACTCTCTTCGCGCACCATGGAGGCCCGCAAGGTGCCCGGTCTGTACTTTATCGGCGAAGTGATGG
Source organism: Klebsiella sp. RCJ4 (assembly GCF_009025755.1). Classification (NCBI taxonomy): domain Bacteria; kingdom Pseudomonadati; phylum Pseudomonadota; class Gammaproteobacteria; order Enterobacterales; family Enterobacteriaceae; genus Klebsiella; species Klebsiella sp. RCJ4. The sequence goes on along the minus strand of NZ_WCIN01000042.1, from coordinate 161,051 downwards.
ACGTCACCGGCTGGCTGGGAGGCTATAACTTCCAGTGGGCGTGGGCGTCAGCCTGGGCATGCGCGCAGGCTTTAGCGGAACAGAAATAACCGCCTGCTCTGTATCAGCGGACCCGGCTCCGCCTTATCCGCTGATATTGTGCTGCTTTAATTTGCGCCACAGGGTCGTGGGGCTGATGCCGAGCATCACCGATGCTTTGGTCCTGTCCCCGTCGGTTTTTTCTATGACATGGGTAATCAGCCGTTTCTCTTGTTTCTTTAATAAATCGGTTTCATCTGATGCCACGCCCGCGGCCGGGAAGTGAGAGCTCTCGTTGGCGTCATCCGGTGAAATTTGACCGATCTGCAGCAAAACGTCTTTGCTCACTCGATCGATGTCCAGCAGGACGATGAGCCGGTAGATAACCGCCTGAAGTTCACGAATGTTGCCAGGCCAGCTATAGCGATGCAAAAAATCCACCGCGTCGGGGGTAAATGTGATTTGCCTACCTTGCTGATAAAGCAGGTGCTGAATCAACAACATGATATCGCCCGGTCGTTGGCGTAAGGCCGGTAGACTCAACTCAAGAATATTTATTCTATAGTACAGATCCTGCCTGAACTCACCGCTGGCGACGAGCTGGCGCAGATCTTTATTGCTGGCGGTGATCAGGCGAAAATCGGCGGTGATCAGCGTATCGCCGCCGAGACGAGAGAATTGCTTCTCTTGTAACACGCGCAGCAGCTTAACCTGTACCGATAACGGCGCTTCGCTGATTTCATCGATAAACACCGTGCCGTTCATCGCCATTTCAAACACCCCCGGTTTTCCGCCCTTGCGCGCGCTGGTAAATGCGCCGTCGGCATAGCCAAAGAGTTCACTTTCCAGAATGCTCTCGGGAATGGCCGCGCAGTTAATCGCGATAAAAGGGCCGTGGCTTCTGGCGCTATGGTTATGAATACTCTGAGCGAAAAGCTCTTTACCTGTGCCGGTATCGCCCAAAATATGAATGGGAAGTTCGTGGCGGGCGCACAGTTTAGCTTTTTTTATTACATCGCGTATCGCCGGAGACTGGCCAATAATGTCGTCGAAAGACCAGGTTGTGGAAAAACCGCGGAGTTTACTTTTTTTGCTGATACTATTTTGCCAAAGCGAACTTTCCTGGTTTAATCCTGTAATAATGCTAAAAGATGTTTGGCGGTTGGAAAAATGACGTATGGAAATGTAAATAGTTTGGCCGTTAATATCAATGGCCTGTTCTTTAATATCTAATTCGTTAATAATGCTGGGGTAAATATCTTTAAATGCCTCTTTTTTGAATATTTTATCTCCGACATGACACTGGAATAAGCTCAGGCCGATAGCATTAATATTGATGATCTCACCCAACTGATCAATACACATGATGCCCTCACGTGCTTGATTCAGCGCGGCGTGGCTCATGATGAGCTTGGTATTTTCTCTGTTGAGATATTTTAATAGGCTATCGGCTTCATTGATGGCCTGCTCAATCGAAATATTATCGGTGTCTCCCATAATAGCATTGAGGTTATATTTTTTAGCCATTTCAGCAACCGTGAGGCCGCCGATGACCGTATGGTAATCGTTCTCTGAAAGATTTTTTATAACGTTTTCAATATCATTGTGGTTGTATACCTGGCAAATTTTAAACTCTTCGTTAGTCATGTTCTGATAATGACGTAAGGCATTACAAAATTGGGGGAAACCAACCGCGGCGATTTTTTGTGATTTGATTTTGGCCTGTTGTAAAATGCGATAAACGCCGTGAAAATCATGGGCGATCTCAATGACCGGGATACTAATATTGTTACGCAGGAGGGCGGCGGTGCCGCCTCGGCTAATAATTATCTTAGCGCCGGACTGGATCATCTCATTCGCTTTATCGAGAACGTCAGAATAACGAAATTCATATACCGGAACATCGAGCTTCCTCTCAATAAGAACATTCATGATGCGTTGGGTTATTGTTTTGGAAACTGAAAAAATGACAATTTCATTATTCTTCATATATTATTCGCTCAGGTGTTCTGGGTTTGCAATGTTTATTATATGGTGAGCACAGGGAGAATCAATGAGGGTGGTCATATAATACGATATTAAGAATAAAAGCCTTACGCATAGCAAATGCGTAAGGCTAAGTTTTTAGTGATTAGAAACGCAGGCGGCGGTAGACAATTTGACCGTTGCATAAGGTAGCGCAGTTATCGATATAACGGTCACCTTCGAGTTTGACCCCGTGGGTATCTTCAAAAATGACGTTCTCTTTTCGCAGCTTAACAATCGAAATATCAGCACTGGCGCCGGGCGCCAGGGTACCAATTTGCCCCTGCATTTTCATTAAGCGGGCCGGCGTGGCGGTTACCGCGCGAACGATATCGAAGAAGGACATTCCCATATTGAGATATTTCGACATGACGTGGAGCAGACTGTAGACCTTATCCGTCCGTAAGCTATTTCTCAGGGTGAGATCGGTGCTGATGATATCGGGATAAAATCCCTGCTCCATGGCGGTTCTGGCAACGTGAAAATCAAAGTGGGCCACGCCGTTTGAACAGTCGAAGATAACCCCTCTGGTCTGCGCCTCTTTTATTGCCGCATAGACCTCGCCCTGTTCATTGAGAATCGAGTGGCCGGTACCGTGGAAGCAGTGGGCGTAAATATCATCGGCATTAAAATAGCGGATCAGTTCATCGGCGCAGAGAAGAGAGTCCGTGACGTGAACGCAAATCGTGGTATCCAGTTTACGCGCCAGGGAGACGGTAGAGAGAAGAGGGTCGCTGGCGTACTGTTTCCCTTTGGCGATATCCTGGCTGTAGCGTAGTTTCAATCCCAGAATATTGTCTCTGTTGCTATTCAGCGTTTGGGCGATTTTCTCCTCGTTGTAATTCGCCGGATTGGTATTTTCCAGATACCCGGTCGGCCCGCCCCCGAGGGTGGAAAGCCCGACGTTGACCACGTTCAAATAGCTTTTGATTTTCACCATGGCAGGATGAATCACGCTATTGCGAAAAAGCGGATAATTCACCCAGCCGCTGCTGCCGGCATCGACCATGCTGGTGACCCCGTTGGGCAAGCATACGATGTCAGGGTTGACGCTGATGGCGGTCCCGCCGTGAAAAACATGACCATGGAAGTCGATTAAGCCAGGCAGCACGATACAACCCGCGGCATCAATCACCGTTTCGGCCTGCAAATCGTCAACGGTATTTAAGTCCACGATGCGATCGCCGATAACGCCAATATTACGATTAATATAATCATGACCTTCGGGATCGGCGACCAGACCGTTTTTAATCAGAATATCCAGTTTCATTTTATGCTCCCGTTAAATGCCGATAAATTTCCAGTAGGGAATACCGATCAGGAAGAAGATTAATACGTTGACCACCACCATGATGGTGCCCAGCATCCAGAACGTTTTTTGCGGGACGTAGCCGCTGGAGAACGTAAATACGCCCGCGCCGTTGCCGTAGTGCGTCAGCAGTGCGCCATAGCCTGCGGAGAAAGCCAGAGAAAGCGCCACGTACATCGGGTGCGCCTGGGTCGTCATTCCCAGGGTAAAGAGTACCGGATAGAAAGAGACGACGAACGCGCTGTTCGAGACAAAGAAATAGCGGACGGCAAGGCTGATAAAGACCAGCACGGCAATCGCGCTGATTTCATTGAGATGCGACAGGTCGAGATAGTTTTTGATAACGTCCACCAGAAAGACGTAGAACCCGCCTTTTGATAGGGCAACCGCACAGCCATAAAACGCGCCATACCAGACGAAGGTCTGCCAGGCCGATTTTTCGCTCACCACGTCATTCCAGCTCAGCACGCCGAAAAGCAGCAGACAGGCGAGGAACGCCAGGCCGACGGGAATAAAGGCGATGCCGGTGATGGAACCGGTCATCCAGCCGAGCACGCCCAGGACAAAGAACACGATCAGCAGCTTCTCTTCACGTTTTACCGGACCCAGCTCACGCAGGCCCTTCTCGGCAATTTCATTGACGTTATCGATAACTTTCAGTTCCGGCGCGTAGATTTTATACAGTATCCACGGCGCGAGCAGCAGCACCAGTCCGGCTGGCACCACGGCGGCTTTAAACCAGGTCATCCATTCGAGATTCACCTTCATGATCTCGTTGGCCAGCGAGACGGTAATTGAGTTGGTCGCCATCCCCGTCAGAAACAGGCTGGAGGTTCCCATTGAGACGACGTACATCAGGATGGTCAGATAGGCGCCGATTTTGCGGCTACCGTCGTCGGGCTTCGAGCCCAGCGCTTCGGCGATGTTCCTGAAGATGGGATAGGTAATGCCTCCCGAACGGGACATATTTGAACCCGTTGCCGGGGCCAGTACGGTATCCGTCACCATCATCAGATAACCCAGGGTGAGGGTATTTTTTCCATAGCGTTTTAGCAGCAGATAGGCGATACGTTTACCCAGTCCGGTAATAACAAACGCTTTGCAAATAATAAAGGCGCTGATAATAAACCAGACCATAGGGCTGCCAAAACCGGCAAACAGGGGAGCGGGGTCGAGAACCAGAGAGGCAAACCCGAGAATAATCAGCATAATGACCGCATCGGTAAACGGGCGCAAAACCAGCCCGCACAGCATCGCCAGATAGATGCCAACCATATGCCAGGTCGGTGCGGAGACGCCTTCCGGGTGCGGTATTATCCAAAATAAAACGGGGAAAAAGATAATGGGCAAGAGTTTTAAATAAAGCATTTTTATTACCTTTGCTTTAAAGCCGCGGCCCGTCAGGGCGCCGCGGCCTGATATTATTTAATCAAATTAACGATACATGTCGTCGATAAACTCAACGCCGGTCTCATCCAGTGATTTTTTGACCCAAAGGCGATTCGCGGTGCCGTTTTTGGCGGCCTCTACTTTGCTGGCATCGAATTTTGCATACTCTTTGGCTTTATTCAGTACGGCTTCTGCGTCGCCGAGGGGAATAACAATCACGCCATCCGCATCGCCGACGATCAGGTCGCCCGGACAAACCGCGACGCCGCCAACGGCGATCGGCGTGTTCACCTCCCCTGGACCTTGTTTAAACGGGCCTGCGGGGTTAGAGCCGGTAGCGAACAGCGGAAAATCGAGAACCGACAGCGCATCGATATCGCGGATAGGCCCGTCCAGCACGATACCGGCGATTTTTTTCATGCAGTGGGCATAGGCCACCATGATTTCGCCCATTAATGCCCGCGAACGGTCGCCTTCGTTGGAGACCACAATCACATCGTTCTCACCCGCCATATCCAGCGCGGCGTGCAGCATCAGGTTATCGCCCGCGCGGACTTTCACGGTGATGGCGAACCCCGCCATAATCGGCTTTTTCGGCGAAGAGATACGTTTAATGCCGTTACCCAGAACGGCAATACGGTTCATGGTGTCAGCAATATTCGCCGCCGGGAGCTGTTCAAATTCTTTAAGAAGATCGACGCTGCTGGTCGGACGCTTTAAAAAAATACGGTTACCAATAGTCATTTTTTTCTCCTTAAAAACCCGGGACCGGCCAGGACGGTTTCTTACCGGATAAGACTTCATCAATGCCAATCGCGGAATGGAGCGAGGCTCTGTCGGTCGCTTCAATGGTGGCGGCGCCAATATGCGGGGCAATCACGATATTGCTTAGCGAGAAAATCGGGTCGTTGGCATCAAACGGCTCTTTCTTTAAAACATCCACGCCCGCCCCGGCGATAGCGTGGGTGCTCAAGGCGTGATACAGCGCTTTTTCATCAACCAGCTTCCCGCGCGCGGTATTAATGAAATAGGCGGTAGGCTTCATCATGGAAAACTGTTTCTCTCCGACAAAACCGGTGGTTTCCGCCGTCGTCGGACAGTGCAGAGAAACGAAGTCGCTCTCTTTGAAAATACGGTCAAAATCGTTGGTAAGCTCTACGCCTTCGGGGATCTGCTGCTGGGTTTTATACGGGTCATAGGCGATAACTTTCATATTAAAGCCATGCAGCGCTTTGATTGCCACGCGTGAACCGATATTCCCGACGCCAATTAAACCCAGCGTTTTTCCATCCAGCTCCACTTTTGGCGTGCGCAGTTTCGCCCAGTAATAATCTTCAAGCATCTTTTCCTGTACCAGCTTGAAATTACGCGAGCAGTGCAGCATATAAAATATGGCCAGTTCGGCAACGGACATGCTGTTAGCAATTGGCGCATTTAATACCACGACGCCGTGACGTTTAGCCGACGCCAGATCGACCGTATCGTAACCGGCACCGTGACGCGCAACGACTTTCAGCTTTTTAGCCGCTTCAAATACGCGGTCGGACATTTTTGAAAGGCGGACGATAATACCGTCGCAATCGACGATGTCGCGAATGATATCTTCTTCTTCCATCCCTGAGCCGTTAATCAGTTGATAACCGCGGCTTTCCAGATATTCTCTCCCTTCTGCCATGATTTCCTGCGGGAGTAAAATTTTGTACGTCATTTAACTATCTCCAGTGTTGATTACGTGGAGGTAATTGCATGGCGTGTGCCATACATTCATGCAAGATGTGTATTTTTTGTAATGCTTTGATATATATGTGTATTTTGTTTTTGTGGTCAACGAGTTGTGGTGATGTTCTTCACATACCTGAACGCCGGAGTGAGGCCGGTTATTTAATTGTGAAATGGCTGAAATGCATAATTAAATGTGCGAATGGCGAGCTTCACACTTTATTTTATTTATATACGGAGAGCATTTTCTTGTAGCGATTGACATTGCCCGGTGGACAACTTAAAACGTAAGCCAAAGGTTAATCGGGAGAGGTTTCGGCAATGAATAAATCACAGGTGGAGATATTCATGCTTATGGTTCGGGAGGGGAGTGTTCATTTTGTATCGCAGCGGCTGAGTATTGCGCCTTCGTTGATAACAACCAGCGTATGTGCGCTTGAAAATGAACTGGGTTTCAACCTGATTAAGCGCGGCAGGAATATCAGAAAAGTTATCTTAACGGAAAAAGGACACGCTTTTTATCGGCTTGCTCCAGAGTTACTGAGATTGCTTAATGCGATTGCGGATATTCGGGCGGGAATAAAACAGCCCGGCAAGTCCTCCCCGCCGGGCAAAATAATCAGTTCAGCCCCAGGAAATACTGGGCAATTTTGAAGTAGATAATCAGTCCGGTACCGTCGATAAGGGTGGCGATAAACGGCGCTGAAACTACAGCCGGGTCGATGCCGACGCGTTTGAGCGTCAGGGGGATCACCGACGACACCACCGCGCTCCACAGGGTAATGCATACCAGCGTCAGGCTGACAATCAGGGTGATCTCCATGCCGATGCCCATCATCCAGGCGCGCAGGCAGCCCGCCAGGCCGAGCGTAATGGCAATCAGCAGCGAGGTTGAGACCTCTTTACGGATTACGCGTCCCATATCGCGCAGCCGCACCTCGCCGAGCGCCATGGAACGCACGAGGGTGGAGGTGATCTGCGTCCCGCTATTGCCGCCGGTACCAATCAACAGCGGAATGAAAAAGGCCAGCGCAATCGCCGACTCCAGCGCTTCCTCAAAATGCTGCAACACGCTGCTGGTATAGGCTTCGGCGACAAACAGCAGCAGCAGCCATACCGAACGTTTTTTCCACAGCGCCCACGGGCTGGTTTCCAGGTAGGGCTTTTCCAGCGGCAGCGTCGCGCCCTGACGCTGAGCATCCTCGGTCACGTCATCTTCCAACAGATGCGCGATCTCTTTTTCCATCAGGCAGCCGACCAGCTCGCCTTTTTCGACCACCGGCACGAGGTCGAGCCCGCGCTCGGCCAGCTCGGCGACCACCTGCGGCCGCGGGTCGTCAGGCCTGACGCGAAACAGGCAGCTATCCATTAAATAACGAATGGACTGGGCGGTATCGCTCTCCTGCAGCAGCTTTTTAATCGATAAACTGCCGCGCAGTTTTTTCCCGGCGACGACAAAAACCTGGCCGGGGATCTCATCGCTGGCCAGCTGAGAAACGAACAGCTCACGCGCTTCATGAACGCTGAAATGTTCCGGCAGGGTAATGAAATCGGTACGCATGTACTGGGCGATCGCGTCGCCGTCGAACGCTGCGGTAGCCTGATGTGCGGCGCACAGTTGAATGGAAGACATGGTGTAATTCCCTATAAAAAATCACTCATAGGGGCGAACAAGACAGGATGAGCACAGGCAGATCCCTACGTCCTGGTTTTAGCACTGCACAACGTATCTGCCCGGCATGAATGCCGTCAGAAGTTACCTTGGCAACACCTTGATTCGATGGAAGCCTGTATTTCCCTGAGTGGTCTCTCTCGATACCAACAGGGCGGTAACTTATGTTTATGCAGGAGCCTCGCCATAACGAGATCGTTAAATGAGGCCTGATTATTCGCGAAGAGAGATGATTAACCAAGCATATAATTCATGTGGTTTATTAATTGTTGAGAAAAGGCGAAAGTTTATTGCGATCAGGGCGATACGGGGATTTTTCCCTCTTAGGGTGAACAAAATTTTTTCAAACTATACTTAGCAATGGATGCGTTATAAATGCTATTTCCCGCGAGATTGTTGGTTGAAAAAACTGAGGTGACCCATCGTATAAGCGATATTTAAGAGGAACGCTGTTATGTTGAAAAGCAGGATTAATCTTCAGGTTATTATCTGGACGACGCTCATTGGAGGGTTCATTAGCTCTCTGGTGAAGTCGGGAACGGAAGCTAATATGCCGCCCCGCGTGGCGGGCGAGATATCGCCCCCGGCGGCGCATATCGACGCCTGGCTCGGCTGGCTTGGCATTAATTCACACTCGCTGGACTACGTTTATCAGGGGGTGACAATCCCCGGCGCCGTCATGCTTTACCACTGGCTGTTCAGCTTTGCTTTTGCCTTTCTCTATGTCTTCATTTCCGCATACTGGCCGAAAATCCGGCTTTGGTACGGCGCGGCCTATGGTCTGATTATTACTCTCGTTATGCACGGCTTCCTCATTCCCGCGCTGGGCTTCAGGCATCCCGCCTATTTAAACGGGGAAACCGGGTGGCTGTGGAACCTGAATGGCTACGAGCTGTGGAGCGAAACCCTCGGACATATTTGCTGGTCGTTTTCGATTGAAATCAGCATGATTGCCGTTCTTGCCCTGCTGGCAAAACCGATACGAGGCGCATGGGCCAACGAGTCGCCATAATGGCGTTAGTCCCGATCGCGCGTTAAAGAGTCATTTATCGCATCCCACTGCTATGAGTGGGGTGACTCCTTCTCCGTTGGCAAACACTGCAAATGGCCGTGGCGCACGCCGCGCTGGGCGATAACGTCATCGGCAAAATGCTGAACGTCGCCCATATCGCCTTTCAGCACGGCGATTTCCAGACAGTCGTCATGGTTGATATGTACGTGGAGGGTGGCGACGGAGAGGTCGTGGTGGTGATGCTGGGTGGAAACTAAACGGCTGGCTAAATCGCGCTTCTCATGTTCATAAACATAGGAGAGTACCGCGAAGCCCTGGGTGCTGTGCTCCTGAGCGCTTTCCTGGGCCAGCGCGCCGCGCAGAATATCGCGGATGGCTTCGGAGCGATTATGATAGCCGCGGCGCTGGCTCAGGCTATCCAGCGTGTCGAGTAAATCGTCATCAAGAGTAATCGTGATACGTTGCATCTGTTTTAAACCTTATTACGGCGCACGGGAAAGGCGGGAAGTACCGCATTTTGTAACACGCGACCGGCGTGGGAAGAAAACGTTAATTTGTCGCCCACGACCTGCGTCTCAACGATTTGCCCCTCATCCATCACCATCACCCGCTGGCAAAAACGCTCCACCAGACGTAAGTCGTGGGTGATAAACAGACAGGCGGTGCCAAACTGTCGCTGAAGCTTTTTGAGCAGACCAATGACGCCCGCCTGGAGCACCAGGTCGAGGTTAGACACCGCCTCATCAAGGATCAGCAGCTGCGGCTCAACCGACAGCGCGCGCGCCAGGCAGACGCGCTGTAGCTGTCCGCCGCTCAGCTGCGGGGGGCGCTTATCGAGCATGCCATCATCGAGATCCACCGCCCTGAGCATGTCGCTTGCCCGCGCCAGCTGTTCCGCTTTCGTCAATGACAGCAGATGTCGCATGGGTTCACGCAAAATCTCGCGTACCGTTTTACGCGGATTCACCGCGCTGATGGCGTCCTGAAACACCATCTGAATATCCCGACGGAACGCCTTTTGCTTGGCGCGATTGAGCCGGGAGAGCGGTTCTCCCCGCCAGCAGACGCTGCCCTGAGTGGGGGATTCCAGGCCAACGAGCAGGCGCGCCAGGGTGCTTTTCCCGCAGCCGCTGCGTCCCAGCAGGGCAACGGTTTCACCGCTTTTCAGCGCTAAAGAGACCTCTTTTAGCACCGTTGAATCGGTATATTGATGGGTTATCGCGGATACGCTCAGTAATGTCATCAGGCCAGCTCCAGTCCGTAGAGGGCGAGATGCGCCGCCACCAGGCTGCGGGTGATGCTGTGCTGCGGAGCGTTGAACAGGCTTTCGACATCCCCCTGTTCCACAATGCAGCCGCTATCCATCACCGCCACATCGTCCGCCAGCCGCGCCACGACGCCCATATCGTGAGTGACCAGCAGCATCCCGGGCCCACGGTTTTGCATAACACCTGCCAGCAGATCGAGAATGCGCGCCTGGGCCACGGCGTCCAGGTCGGTGGTGGGTTCATCGGCAATGATAAACGGCGCCTCGCACAGCAGCGCCATGGCAATCATCATCCGCTGCAGCATGCCGCCGCTCATCTCGAACGGATAAAGCTTCAGGACGCGCTGCGCCTCCTCCAGCCCAACGGCTTCCAGTACCGCCGTAAGCGTGGCGTCGTCTGCGGGTTTACCCAATGCCCGGCAGGTTTCCCGCGCGTGGGTCGCCATGGTGTGCAGCGGATTAAAGGCGCTGCGCGGGTTCTGCATAATGGTGGCGATTTTGCTGCCGCGCAGCTCGCCGGGGGAGACCGGCTGGCCGTCGGCGAGGATCATCCCCGCCGTTTGCCGTACGCCGGGAGGCAAAATGCCCAGCGCCGCCGCGCAGGTTAGCGATTTTCCGCTGCCGCTGCCGCCAACCAGCGCCAGCACGCGCCCGCGTTTGAGCGTCAATGATACGCCGTGCACCAGCGGACGCTCGGCCTGTAAGACGATGTTTTGCAGTGTAATTTGTTGCGGCATTAGTGGGCGTGCTCCGCGATCAGATGAGGATCCAGGCGATCGCGCAGCGCGTCGCCCACCATGTTGAAGGCCATGACGGTGATAAACAGCGCCAGTCCCGGCCAGAACATTTGCAGCGGCTGGGTCCAGATATACTGGCGGGCGTCGTTAATCATCACCCCCCACTCGGCGGTTGGCGCGGTGACGCCGAGGCCGAGAAACGACATCCCGGCGACGTGCAGCATCATATGCCCGATATCCAGGGTCGCCAGCACCAGCAGCGACGGAATGACCGCGCCGGCCAGATGGTCGACGAATACCCGCACGTGTCCCGCGCCGGAAAGCCGCGCGGCGAGCACAAATTCGCGCTGGCGCAGGGAGATTGTCAGGCTGCGCACCATCCGCGCATACCACGCCCAGTGCGACAGGGCGATGGCGATAATTACGTTGGTCAGCCCGGTTCCCAGTACCCCCACCATAAAGAAAGAGAGGATTGAGGTCGGGAAGGTCATAAACAGATCCGCGATGCGCATGGTGGCCTGATCGACGCGGCCGCCGATAAGCCCGGCGCAGCCCCCGACGAGGAGTCCCAGCGCCAGCACCAGCAGCAGGCAGGCCATCACCGAGCCGAGCGATACGCGGGTCGCCGCCAGCAGACGCGAGAAGATATCGCGCCCCAGATGATCGGTACCGAGCCAGTGCTGGCTGCCGGGCGGCAGCAGGCGCGAAGGCAGATCGATCGCCTGCGGATCGTACGGCAGCCACCACTGGCTGGTGAGCGCAACGACCGCCAGCAGGGCGATGATAAGCAAAGAAATGCGGACGGACCCGCGTGAAGAGAGGAAAAAGTTCACGAGCGCGCTCCTTCATGGCAGCGAATGCGCGGGTCCAGCGCGGCGTTCAGCAGATCAACCATCAGGTTACAGACCACAAAAACGATCACCATCATCAGGGTGAAACACTGAATCACCGGATAATCGCGATTAAAAATCGCCGAGACGGCGTAGCGGCCCACGCCGGGCCAGGCAAAGATATTCTCGATAATCATCGTGCCGCCAATCAGCTCGCCGATATGCATCCCCACGGCGGTAATCATCGGCAGCGAGGCGTTGCGCAGAATATGGCGGCGCTCGGTTTGCCTGTCGTTCAGGCCGCGCAGTCTGGCCCAGGTTACGTGACGCTGCCCGGCGACTTCCAGCATGCTGGCGCGCAGCAGGCGGGCGTTGATCGCCAGCGACATAAAGGCGATCGACACCGCCGGCAGAATGATGTGCTGCCAGCCGCCATAGCCCATCGCCGGCAGCCATTGCAGATAAACCGAAAAGAACATCACCAGCAGGAAAGCCAGCCAGAAGTTGGGCATCGACACGCCGAGAAAAGCGATGATCCGCACAATAAAATCCGGCAGGCGGTCGCGGTGCCGCGCCGCCCAGATGCCCAGCGGTACGGAAGTGAGGAGGATCAGCACCAGCGCGGCGCCGGCCAGCTGCAGCGTGGCGGGCAGAAAGCTCAGCATGTCATCCAGTACCGGACGCTGGGTGGCGAACGAAACGCCAAAATCCAGATGCAGCGCCTGCCACAGCCAGCTGCCGTACTGGACGATAAGCGGCCGCTCCAGCCCCAGCATCGCGCGGGTTGAGGCCACCATCTCCGGCGTCGGCGGCAGGTTTGACAGGCGCAAATAGTCCAGCGCCGGGTCACCGGTGCCCAGGCGCAGCATTAAAAAGATAATCACCGAGGCGGCGAAGATCATCGGTATCAGCAGCGCGACCCGCCGCAGCGCGTAACGTAACATCAGGGTTTCACCGGCTTAATCTGTTCAAACGGAATTTCAGACGCGATCGGCGCGTAGGGAATCGCCCCCAGCTCCGGTCTGGCGACCACCATCATCGAGACGTAACTGATGGGCAGATAGACCGCATCGTTGTGCAGTCGGGTCAGCAGGTCTTTGTACAGCGCCTGACGCCGCGTTTCATCGGTGGTTATCAGCACCTCGCCGATTTCTTTATCAATAATCGGTTTGTCGGCTAATCCCTGCTGCGCCTGAAAATCGGCGTGCGACGGTACGCGCATCGAACTCATAAAGGCGTGCGGATCGTAGGGGGCGCCCCAGGTACGGTTGAAAATCATGCCGAAGCGACCATCGCGCTGGCGGGCATAAATACTGCTCTCTTCCTCGCCGACCAGCGCCACGTCCACGCCAACCTGGCGCATATCGGCCTGAATGATTTCCGCCATCGATTTGCTTAGCGCGTCGGTACCGATAAACGACAGCTCAACGCGCAGCGGCAGGCCGTTTTTCTCGCGAATATCCTTACCCGCAGGCAGGACCCAACCCGCGTTTTCCAGCAGCGCCTTCGCCTGCTGCGGATCGTACCGGCGCGGCGTCAGGCCAATATCGGCATAGGGCACGGTGGGGGCGAACAGCGTATCGGCCACCTGCTGAGTGCCGTACAGGGCGTTATCAATCAGCGATTTTTTATTCACCGCAAAGTTCAGCGCTTCGCGCACCGCTAGCTCGTTGGTGGGGGCTTTGGCGGAGTTCAGCGCCAGCATCACCGTCTCTATCGGGCGGGAAAGCTGGGTACGGTAGGCCGGGTTGTGGCTGAAGCGGTCGAAGGTGTCGAGCGGCAGCAGCCCTTCGTTGCCGTAGAGCAGGTCAATATCGCCGGTTTCAAAGGCCACCGCGCGGGTCGTCGGGTCCGGGATCACCTTGACGGTAATTTTTTCAATCTGCGGCTTTTCGCCCCAGTAGCGCTCGTTACGCACCAGCACGTCGTACTGATTGAGTTTTGATTCCTTCAGCAGCCACGGACCGGTGCCAATCGGCGCTTTAATGCCGTGCAGGGTCTCATTGTCTTTGAACTGCGACGGGGCGATAAAGCGGAAAGGGCGCGGCAGCGCCAGCTCCTGTAAGAACGGATAATAGGCGCTTTTCAGGGTGATTTGCAGCTGGTTTTTGTCGAGCGCGTTGACCTCGACGATCTGATTAACCAGCTCCAGCCAGGCGTGGCGCTGGCGGTTATCGAGCACCACGCGGAAGTTCTCCGCGGCGGCATGGGCGTCAAACGCTTCGCCGTTGGAAAATGTCACGTCATCGCGCAGGGTGAAGGTCCAGACTTTGCCGTCCGCCGAGTGGGTCCAGCTTTTTGCCAGCCAGGGTTTCACCGAGCCATCCGCCTGATACTTTACCAGCGGCTCATAGACCATGCTCTGGGCGTACATCTGGTTGGGCGTATAGAGGTGCGGGTTGAGCGGCCCCACGTTGACCGGCCAGGCGGTGGTGATTTCATTGGACGCGGCGCAGGCCAGCAAAGGGGCGCAGGCGAATAGCGCCAGCAGGGTGGTGCGGATAATAGACAAGGCTTTTTCTCAGCGACAGGAAAGTATGACGATTTTAAAGATTCATCATACTTTCGGCGTAAGCTGGATCAATATCGGGCCTGAAAGTATAAGAAAACGGTATATCTCTTTTGGCTGTATGAGCTTACGAACCCGCCTGCAGCCCGGCTAAACGCAGCGCAAGCCGGGAAGCATCAGCTTCGGCACATTTCCCGGAGGCGATGCTGCGCATCTGTCCGGGCTACCGGCTCGCAGACGGCGGGGAACCCGTAGCCCGGGCAAGGCGCGTTAAGCGCCGCCCCCGGGAGCAGACCGCAGAGAGGCTGAATTTCCCGGAGGCGATGCTGCGCATCTGTCCGGGCTACCAGACCACAGACGGCAGGGAACCTGTAGCCCGGGCAAGGCGCGATAAGCGCCGCCCCCGGGAGCAGACCGCAGTGATTCTGTAGCCCGGCTAAGCGCAGCGCGAGCCGGGTAAACAAGCCCATCAGGGCGCTCTGAACAGATCCAGCAGCGTGGCGACCTGCTCATCAATAGGTGTTAAATCACGCTTAACGATCAGGTGCAGCGGCGTTGCCCGCCGCGCGCCGTGTCCCAGCGGCAGCGCCTTCAGCACCCCTTGTTGAAGCTGTGGGCCAATGCGCTCTTCCGGCAGCCAGCCAAATCCGACCTGATACAGCACCGCATCGATGGCGGCATCAATAGTGGAAAACGTCCATGCATCGCGGGAAGATTGCGGGTCGTTGCTGCGGTCGGCGATGCGCACCAGCGGCCAGGGGGCCAGCGCGCTGTCGTCCAGCGGCCCCGCCAGTGCGGAGAGTGGATGATCGCGATGGGCGACGGCGACAAAATCAATGTTCATCAGCCATTCGCCGCGGCCGGTAATATCCTGACGGCGGGTCAGCACCATCACGTCCGCCTCGGTGCGGGCCGGATGCTCTTCCTCAACGTTTTCCAGCACTTCGGTCAACCTGACCTGAGTTTGCGGGTAGCGCTGTTGAAACTGGCGCAGAATGGCGAACAGCCGCTGGCGTGGGAAAATGCTGTCGACCACCAGATCCAGCCGGGTCCGGGCGCCGTCTCGCAGGGTGGCGGCATGGGTTTCGACATAAGAGAAGGCCTGCAGCAGCGGCTTAACCTGGCCGAGCAGCAGCTCGCCTGCCGGGGTCAGCACCGCGCGACGGCCCGATGGCGTCAGCAGCGTAACGCCCAGCCGCTCCTGCAACAGCGCGAGATTATAGCTCACCGACGACTGGCTGCGGTGGGTCTCGTCCGCCGCCTTCGCGAAGCTACCCAGCTCGACAACTTTCTCCAGCAGCGCCCATTGTTCCAGCGTAGTCTTGTGCATAATCCATCTAAAAAGTGAATGGGTTTAATCCAAACATAGCGTTATTCATCCATTTTTTAAAGCAGTATGCTTGTTCTCAACAAACAGAGGAGAACAGATTATGAGCACATTCGACAAACATGACCTGAGCGGTTTTATCGGTAAACATCTGGTTTATACCTATGATAATGGCTGGAACTACGAAATTTACGTTAAAAACGGCACCACCCTGGATTATCGCATTCACAGCGGTATCGTGGCGAATCGTTGGGTGAAAGATCAGCAGGCTTACATCGTTCGCGTCGGCGAAAGCATCTACAAAATTTCCTGGACCGAACCGACCGGTACCGACGTGAGCCTGATCGTTAACCTCGGCGATAAGCTGTTTCACGGCACCATCTTTTTCCCGCGCTGGGTAATGAATAACCCGGAGAAAACCGTCTGCTTCCAGAACGATCATATTCCGCTGATGGTCTCTTATCGTGAAGCCGGTCCGGCTTATCCGACAGAAGTGATTGATGAGTTTGCCACCATCACTTTTGTGCGCGATTGCGGCGCGGATAATGACGAAGTGATTAATTGCCCGGCTAATGAATTACCTGACAACTTTCCTGCCAACCTGTAATCATTTTGAAATAGTTTCGTGATTCGACTGGATTTTTTATATTTGCTGAACGATGTTTAAAGATAGCTTATTGGAATCTGGTTGAGCATCCGTTTACTTTTCGCCAATGCGTTCCCGCTATTTCTCCGTCAAGCGGGAACGCTATAGCGCCTTTTTCTGCAATAAATTCCAACCTATCTCAATGATTTTTAACAAAATCATCATGCATATCTAATTAATATTAATTTCTTAATATTATCCTAAGCAAAGCTGACTAAATTTAATAACATCTGAATACAAAATAATGAAATGCGCCATCGGACTGATTTCGCTTTCATTTTCATTTTGTTTAGGTCAGCAGGTGCAGGATATTTCTTATCGACCCGTTTTTTCGCGGGTCATTCACAGAACAGGAACATGATGAGCGATTTTTTGCCGTTTTCGCGCCCGTCGATGGGCGACGCAGAGCTGGCTGCGCTGCGTGAAGTTTTGCAATCGGGCTGGATCACCACTGGACCGAAAAATCAGGCGCTGGAAGAGGCGTTCTGCACGTTAACCGGCAACCGTCACGCCATCGCCGTCAGTTCGGCGACCGGCGGCATGCACGTCACGCTGATGGGGCTGGGTATCGGTGCGGGTGATGAAGTGATCACCCCTTCCCAGACCTGGGTC
The DNA here is from genome assembly GCF_009025755.1 of Klebsiella sp. RCJ4. Classification (NCBI taxonomy): domain Bacteria; kingdom Pseudomonadati; phylum Pseudomonadota; class Gammaproteobacteria; order Enterobacterales; family Enterobacteriaceae; genus Klebsiella; species Klebsiella sp. RCJ4. Next base: position 143,979 of record NZ_WCIN01000042.1, on the reverse strand, counting down.
TCCACGCTGAACATGATCTGCCTGCTCGGCGCGACCCCGGTGATGATCGATGTCGATCCCGATAACCTGATGATTACCCCCGAAGCGGTTGAAGCGGCAATCACCCCGCGAACCAAAGCCATTATCCCTGTGCACTATGCTGGCGCACCGGCGGATATTGACGCCATTCGCGCGATTGGCGAGCGTCACGCTATTCCGGTGATTGAAGATGCCGCCCACGCGGCGGGGACGTACTACAAAGGCCGCCACGTCGGGTGGCGCGGTACCGCCATTTTTTCATTCCATGCGATCAAGAATATGACCTGCGCCGAAGGCGGGCTGGTGGTAACCGACGATGACGAGCTGGCCGCGCGCATTCGCAGCCTGAAGTTCCACGGCCTCGGCGTTGACGCTTATGACCGCCAGACCCTGGGCCGCGCGCCGCAGGCGGAGGTGATTTCGCCGGGCTTTAAATACAATCTCGCGGATATCAACGCCGCGCTGGCGCTGGTGCAGCTGGATAAGCTCGCCCACGCCAATCAGCGCCGCGCCGCCATTGCGCAACGCTATCTGCGCGAGCTGGCGGATACGCCCTTCAGGCCGCTGGTGGCGCCGTCGTGGGAGCATCAGCACGCCTGGCACCTGTTTATTATCCGCGTTGACGAAGCCGCCTGCGGCATCAGCCGCGATGCGCTGATGGAAAGACTGAAGGCCATGGGCATTGGCACCGGCCTGCACTTCCGCGCGGCCCATACGCAAAAGTATTACCGCGAGCGTTTCCCTGAAGTTTCATTACCGCATACGGAATGGAACAGCGCGCGCATTTGTTCCATTCCGTTGTTCCCGGATATGACCGATGACGATGTCACTCGGGTCATTTCCGCACTGCACCAGCTGTCAGGACGTTGATATGTTTAGCTACCCTCCCGTGAAAAAGGTCTCGGTCGTTATTCCTGTGTATAACGAACAGGAGAGCCTGCCGGAGCTTATCCGCCGCACCGACACCGCCTGCGCGACGCTCGGACGGCAATATGAAATTCTGCTGGTCGACGACGGCAGCAGCGACGACTCGGCGCGAATGCTCACCGAAGCCGCCGAGGCCGAAGGCAGCCACGTGGTGGCGGTCCTGTTGAACCGCAACTATGGTCAGCACTCGGCGATTATGGCGGGCTTCAGCCACGTTACCGGTGACCTGATCATTACCCTTGATGCCGACCTGCAAAACCCGCCGGAAGAGATCCCGCGCCTGGTCGAGAAGGCCGATGAGGGCTACGACGTGGTCGGTACCGTGCGCCAGAACCGCCAGGACACCTTCTTCCGTAAAAGCGCCTCGAAGATGATCAACCGCCTAATCCAGCGCACCACCGGTAAAGCGATGGGCGACTATGGCTGCATGCTGCGCGCCTATCGCCGCCATATCATCGACGCGATGCTCAACTGCCATGAGCGCAGTACGTTTATCCCGATTCTGGCGAACACTTTTGCCCGCCGGGCGGTTGAGATCCCGGTGATGCACGCCGAGCGCGAATTCGGCGATTCTAAATACAGCTTTATGCGCCTGATTAACCTGATGTACGACCTGGTGACCTGCCTGACCACCACGCCGCTGCGCCTGCTGAGCCTGTTCGGCAGCGTCATCGCTCTGCTGGGCTTCGCCTTCGGCCTGATGCTGGTAGTGCTGCGTCTGGTGTTTGGTCCCCAGTGGGCGGCGGAAGGGGTGTTCATGCTGTTCGCGGTGCTGTTCATGTTTATCGGCGCCCAGTTCGTCGGGATGGGCCTGCTCGGGGAGTATATCGGCCGCATCTATAACGATGTCCGCGCCCGCCCTCGCTACTTTATTCAACGTGTTGTTCGCCAGCCGGAAACGGCATCTCAAGAGGAAGATCGTTCATGAAAGCCGTAGTCTTCGCTTATCACGATATGGGTTGTGCAGGTATTCAGTCTCTGCTGGATGCCGGTTATGACATCGCCGCTATTTTTACCCATCCGGATAACCCTGGCGAAAACCATTTTTTTGGCTCCGTGGCGCGTATTGCCGCTGAGCAAGGCATCCCGGTATGGGCGCCGGAAGATGCGAATCATCCGCTGTGGATCGAACGTATTCGTGAGATTAAACCGGACGTGCTGTTCTCGTTCTACTACCGCAACCTGCTGTGCGATGACATTTTGAATATTGCGCCGCAGGGGGCTTTTAACCTGCATGGTTCACTGCTGCCAAAATACCGCGGCCGCGCGCCGCTGAACTGGGTGCTGGTGAACGGCGAAAGCGAAACCGGCGTGACGCTGCACCGTATGGTTAACCGCGCCGATGCCGGCAATATCGTGGCGCAGAAAAGCGTCGCGATCGGCGCGGATGACGCGGCGCTGGCGCTGCACCGTAAGCTCTGTTCCGCGGCGTCGGAACTTTTGGCTCAGGCGCTGCCCGCCATCCGCGACGGCAAAACCGAAGAGCGCGCCCAGGATGAAAGCCAGGCGACTTACGTCGGTCGCCGTACGCCGGAAGACGGTCGCCTCGACTGGGAACGCTCGGCCCAGACGCTGCACAACCTCGTCCGTGCGGTCTCCGATCCGTGGCCGGGCGCGTTCGGCTACGCCGGCGCGAACAAGTTTATCGTCTGGAAATCCCGCGTGCGCCACGATCTGGCCGCCGCCAAAGCGGGGACGGTGATCTCCGTTGCGCCGCTGGTGGTCGCCTGCCAGGAAGGGGCGTTAGAAATCGTTACCGGGCAGACCGAGCGCGGCGTTTATATGCAGGGTACGCAGCTGGCGCAGGCGCTTGGCCTGGTTGCCGGCGCGGTGCTGAGCAGCAAACCGGTGGTGGCGATTAAGCGCCGTACCCGCGTGCTGATCCTCGGGGTGAACGGCTTTATCGGCAACCACCTGACCGAGCGTCTGCTGCAGGACGACAACTACGAGATTTACGGCCTGGACATTGGCTCCGACGCTATCAGCCGCTTCCTCGACAACCCGCGCTTCCACTTCGTTGAAGGCGATATCAGCATTCACTCCGAGTGGATCGAGTACCACATTAAGAAGTGCGACGTGGTCCTGCCGCTGGTGGCGATTGCCACGCCAATCGAATATACCCGCAACCCGCTGCGCGTGTTTGAGCTGGATTTCGAAGAGAACCTGAAGATTATCCGCGACTGCGTGAAATACGATAAGCGCATCATCTTCCCGTCGACCTCGGAAGTGTACGGCATGTGCACCGACAATAACTTCGATGAAGATACCTCCAATCTGGTGGTCGGGCCGATTAACAAACAGCGCTGGATCTACTCGGTCTCCAAGCAGCTGCTGGACCGCGTGATCTGGGCCTACGGCGATAAGAACGGCCTGAAGTTTACCCTGTTCCGTCCGTTTAACTGGATGGGGCCGCGCCTCGATAACCTCAACGCCGCGCGCATCGGTAGCTCTCGCGCCATCACCCAGCTGATCCTGAACCTGGTTGAAGGTTCGCCGATCAAGCTGATTGAGGGTGGTAAGCAGAAGCGCTGTTTTACCGATATCAGCGACGGTATCGAAGCGCTGTTCCGCATCATTGAGAACAAAGACGGCCGCTGCGACGGGCAGATCATCAACATCGGCAACCCGGATAACGAAGCGAGTATCAAAGAGCTGGCGGAAATGCTGCTGGCCTGCTTTGAACGCCATCCGCTGCGCGACCGCTTCCCGCCGTTTGCCGGGTTCCGCGAAGTGGAAAGCAGCGATTACTACGGTAAAGGCTACCAGGACGTCGAACATCGTAAGCCGAGCATTCGCAACGCGAAGCGCTGCCTGAACTGGGTGCCAACGGTGGAAATGGAAGAGACCGTGGAACACACCCTGGACTTCTTCCTGCGCACGGTTGAGCTGACGGACAGCGGAAAATCATGAAACAGGTCGGCTTACGCATAGATGTCGATACCTTTCGCGGCACGCGGGACGGGGTCCCGCGGCTGCTGGCTCTGCTGAGCCAGCACGGGATTCAGGCAAGCTTCTTTTTCAGCGTCGGGCCGGACAACATGGGGCGCCATATCTGGCGCCTGATAAAACCGAAGTTTCTGTGGAAGATGCTGCGCTCAAAGGCCGCGTCGCTGTACGGCTGGGATATCCTGCTGGCCGGTACCGCCTGGCCAGGGCGCAGGATCGGCGCCGGGAATGAGGACGTTATCCGCGCCGCCGCGCAGGAGCATGAAGTCGGCCTGCACGCCTGGGATCACTATAGCTGGCAGGCGTGGAGCGGCGTCTGGCCGCAGGAAAGGCTGACGCTGGAGGTTGAACGCGGGCTGCTGGAGCTGGAGCGGATTATCGGTCGCCCGGTCACCTGTTCCGCCGTTGCCGGCTGGCGTGCCGATCAGCGGGTGATCAAAGCCAAAGAGGCTTTCGATTTCCTCTATAACAGCGACTGCCGGGGGACCGGGCCTTTTCTGCCGCAGCTGGGGAACGGCGCGCCGGGAACCGTGCAGATCCCGGTAACCTTACCGACCTGGGATGAAGTGGTGGGCAACGCGGTGGATAGTGCGGGCTTCAACCGCTATCTGCTGGACTGCATCCATCGCGACGCGGGGACGCCGGTCTATACCATCCATGCCGAAGTGGAAGGCATCGCCTTCGCGGAGCAGTTTGATGAACTGCTGACCATGGCCGCACAGGAAGAGATCCGGTTTTGCCCGCTAAGCCAGCTGCTGCCCGCCGATTTTAGCGTGCTGCCGCGAGGTAAAGTGGTTCGTGGTGAACTGGCCGGCCGGGAAGGCTGGCTTGGACGTGAACAATTACTCAATTCGGGTGTTTGATGAAAAGCATTCGCTACGGCGCCTCTCTGGTCGCCCTTTTTGTCCTCTACTATTTACTGCCGCTTAACTTCCGCCTGCTCTGGCAGCCTGATGAAACCCGCTACGCGGAGATCAGCCGCGAAATGCTGGCGACCGGCGACTGGGTGGTGCCGCATTTCCTCGGGCTGCGCTACTTTGAAAAGCCCATTGCCGGCTACTGGATCAACAGCATCGGCCAGTGGCTATTCGGCCACAATAATTTTGCCGTCCGCTTTGGGGTGGTGTTTTCCATTACCGTCACCGCTCTGCTGGTCGCCTGGCTGGCATGGCGTCTTTTCCGCGATAAACGCGTCGCGATCCTGTCACCGGCGATCTTCCTGACCACGCTGCTGGTCTACGGTATCGGCACCTACGCGGTGCTCGACCCGATGATCACCATGTGGATGGCGCTGGCGATGTGCAGCTTCTGGGGCGCGGCGCAGGCCCAAAGCCGCGGCGGCAAAATTCTCGGCTATGTTTTACTCGGCGTGGCCTGCGGGATGGGGGTGATGACCAAAGGCTTCCTCGCGCTGGCGGTGCCGGTGGTCGGGGTACTGCCGTGGGTGATTGCGCGTAAGCGCTGGCGCGAAGTGTTGACTTACGGCTGGCTGGCGGTGGGCGTCTGCGCGCTGGTGGTGCTGCCGTGGGGTCTTGCCATCGCCAAACGCGAGCCGGACTTCTGGCGCTACTTCTTCTGGGTGGAGCATATCCAGCGTTTCGCGGAAAAAGATGCCCAGCATAAAGCGCCGTTCTGGTACTACATTCCGTTCCTGATTGCCGGCAGCCTGCCGTGGCTGGCGCTGCTGCCGGGTGCGCTCAAGCGCGGCTGGACCGAACGCGATGAGTCGCGCGGTGCGCTCTATTTGCTCGGATGGGTGGCGATGCCGTTCCTGTTCTTCAGCATTGCTAAGGGTAAACTCCCAACCTATATCCTGCCCTGTTTTGCTCCCCTGTCGATTCTGATGGCGCGCTACGCGCTGGACGCGGCGAAGGCGGGGGCGAAGGCGCTGAAAATTAACGGCGCGATCAACCTGGCCTTTGGCCTGATTGGCCTGGTCGCCGTGCTGGTGGTTTCGCCGTGGGGCTTTATGCACAAGCCGGTATGGAGCCATATTGAGCTCTATAAGTGCCTGCTGGCGGCGCTGATATTTGGCTGCTGGGCGCTGATGGGCTGGCTGGCGATGAAGGACAACGGCCGCCGCTGGACCCTCGCCGCCTGCTGCCCGCTCGGGCTGGCGCTGCTGGTGGGCTTCGCTATCCCGGATCGGGTGATCGACAGCAAGCAGCCGCAGTTCCTGGTGGATATCGTCAGCGAATCGCTGACCCCGAGCCGCTACGTGTTGACCAATAACGTCGGTATCGCCGGCGGGCTGTCGTGGGAGCTCAAGCGCAGCGATATCATTCTGTTCGACAAGCAGGGCGAGCTGAAGTACGGTCTCTCCTGGCCGGACGCGCAGCACCAGTTTGTCGATCAAGCCCATTTTGCTGACTGGCTAGCGACGCACCGCCAACAGGGCCCCGTCTCGCTGGTTCTGCTGATGGATAAAGGAGAAAGTATGGCTGATTTAGCGCTACCGAAACCGGATAGCTCCTACGAGCTTGGGCGCGTGGTATATATCCAGTATCTGCCGCAATGAGCGTCTGGATCTGTCTGGTTTTCGCCAGCCTGCTGAGCTGCGCCGGACAGCTGTGCCAGAAACAGGCGACCCGCCCGTCCAAATCCGGGCGGCGCGGGTACCATATCCTTGGCTGGCTGGGGCTCGCGCTGCTCTCTCTCGGCTGCAGCATGCTGCTGTGGCTTAGCGTGCTGCAGTCGATCCCGGTCAGCATCGCCTATCCCATGCTGAGCCTGAACTTCGTCTGGGTGACGCTGGCGGCGTGGGGGATCTGGCGCGAGCCGGTCGCGCGTCGCCACTGGCTTGGCGTGGGTCTCATCGTCGTTGGGATCGTTATTCTCGGGAGCCGTATCTGATGGGCTTAATCTGGGCGTTATTCAGCGTCGGCCTGGCGAGCGGCGCGCAGCTGCTGCTGCGCAGCGCGATGGTCGAGCTCCCGCCGCTGACGGAGATATTCACCTTCCTCAACCATCTGCTGCATCTGCGGGCGGGCACGTTTGGCCTGGCGTTCGGGCTTATGGGTTACCTGCTGTCGATGGTCTGCTGGTACTTCGCTCTGCATCAACTGCCGCTGGCGAAAGCCTACGCGCTGCTGAGCCTGAGCTACATCCTGGTATGGGCCGCCGCCATCTGGCTCCCCGGCTGGCATGAACCTTTCCACTGGCAATCGCTGCTGGGCGTGCTGCTGATTGTCGCCGGGGTGCTGACGATCTTCTGGCCGGTGAAGCGGCTCAATTAGCCTGGCTAATATCACTGTTTCTTCCCGGTGGCGCTGCGCCGCTCGGGCTGCGGAGTTGAGCCGGCTGCTGGCCGGTAGCCCGGACAGATGCGCAGCATCGCCTCCGGAAAGTGTGGCGGGGCTGATGATTGGCATTGAATCTTTCCGGTGGTGCAGTGTTGACCGCGCTACGGGAGCGTGCAGTCTGGTGCCGGTTGCCCGCAGGGCTTGATTTTACGAGCGAACCCGGCTGATGTTCGCGGTGGTCAAAAGAAATGGTGTTGGCGTGCAGACCGCGAGGCTGAGCGATCCTATCTGAATCTGGCTCACCGACAGCGCGGAGGGCTGCGTGCTGTCGATACTGCGCATTTGCCAGGCGCTTCCGCCGTACTGCTTGATGATGGCTTCTTTGCGTGTCCAGATCCGCCAGAAGGCAGCTATCTGCCGTTCCGGGGGGATAGCCTCGATCTCAGCCTGTTCGCGGGGGCTAAAAACCGCGCTTACCAACGCGCGCCAGTTATCGCGCTGGCGTACAACTTCGATATCGCAACCCACTTCACCTTCGTCGCTCAGCAGTAACGCGATATCGTCGTTGCTGTGGCTCAGATTGAACCACAGTGGCGTACCGGCCGAGAAAGCAGGTTTGCCCTGTTCGCTATAGATAATTTCCGGCAGTGGCGAAACGGCATGGGAAAGCAGGGCACGCCCGGCCAGCCAGCGAGTTTGGCCGGCGCCCTGAGGCGCGCAGGAGATCAATGCAGACGGCAGATCGCCTGCGCTTAAGGCCGACACGTTTCCCAGAAAAAGCCGGTACATTTCAGGGCCAGCGCTGGATGATAATAGAGGTGTTAATGCCGCCAAAGGCAAAGTTGTTGCTTTGCAGAAACTCACAGTCAATTTTGCGGGCTTCACCCATGATGTAATCCAGTGCGCCGCAGTTGGCATCCGGATGATGCAGGTTCAACGTTGGCGCAAACCAGCCTTCGCGCATCATATGCAGGCTCATCCAGGCTTCCAGCGCACCGCAGGCACCCAGGGTATGGCCAAAATAACTTTTCAGGGAAGAGAAGGGGACGTTGTTACCATAAATCGCCTCTGTTGCCAGGCTTTCTGCAATATCACCGCGATCGGTCGCCGTTCCGTGAGCGGAAATATAGCCAATATCCAGAGCACTCAGGCCTGCTATTTTCAGTGACTGCTCCATGCATATCTGCATGGTTTCTCGCTGCGGTTGGGTTATATGCGCCGCGTCGCAGTTGGTGGCGAAACCGATAATCTCACCGTAGATGGTCGCACCGCGCGCTTTGGCGTGCTCCAGTTCTTCCAGGATCAGCGTGCCTGCGCCTTCGCCAATCACCAGACCATCGCGTTGTTCATCGAACGGGGAAGGGGTGGTTTTGGGGGCATCATTACGCTGGCTGGTGGCGAATAAGGTATCAAACACTGCCGCTTCCGACGGACATAGCTCTTCTGCGCCGCCAGCCACCATTACTGTTTGATATCCGTGACGAATCGCTTCCCATGCGTAACCAATCGCCTGGCTGCCTGAGGTACAGGCACTGGATGTGGGGATAACGCGACCGCGCAATCCGAAAAACAGCCCGGTGTTGACGGCGGTGGTATGCGGCATCATCTGTACGTAGGTGGTGCCGGTGATGTTATTGGTGTGTTTTTCGGTCAGCATAGTGGCGAATTCACTCACTGGTCCGGTGCTGCCGGTTGAGGAGCCATAGGCGATACCAGTTTCGCCGTTGGTTAGCACTGCCTCGCCAATTAGCCCTGCCTGCTCCAGCGCCAGTTCAGTGGCGCGAGTGGACATCAGCGATACGCGGCCCATGGAGCGAATACGCTTACGGGTATAATGCTCCGGTGGGGTGAAATCATCGACCGGCGCGCCCAGCAGCGTATGCAGGCCGTCATAAACCTGCCACTCCGGCATTTTGCGTACTGCGTTCTCGTAGTCAAGCAGTCTGGTGGAAACGGCCTGCCAGCTTTCTCCAAAGGCGGTGACACCGCCCATGCCTGTAATCACCACTCTACGCGTCATAACATCCCTCCATTGATGGAAATCACCTGACGGGTCACGTAGCCCGCCACATCCGACATTAAATAGCTGGCAAGCCCGGCCACTTCGTCCGCATGGCCCATCCGTTTCATGGGGATCATCGACATCGCCTCTTTAAGCGCGGCCTCTTCCATTTCGATCATCCCGGTGTCGATAAGCCCCGGTGCGATGCAGTTGACGGTAATTTTGCGTTTTGCCAGCTCAGTTGCCAGCGCTTTCGTCGCCCCGATAATCCCCGCTTTGGCCGCGCTGTAGTTAACCTGGCCCCGATTGCCCATTACGCCGGAAACCGAAGAAAGCGTAATGATTCGCCCGCCCTTACGCGCGCTAATCATTGGCATGATGCACGGCTGAATAACGTTGTAGAAGCTATCCAGATTGGTGTGGATCACCGTATCCCAGTCGTTATCGCTGAGCGCCGGGAAGGCCGCATCGCGTGTGATACCAGCATTGCTCACCACGCCGTACCACGCGCTATGTGCCTCGATATCCTGCTCTAACACCTTGCGGCACTGCTCGCGGTTGGCGACGTCAAACGTCAGCAGGCGGCCAGCGCCGCCTGCGGCGAGAATCGCATCCAGCGTCTCCTGCGCGCCCTGCGCATCGCGATGATAATGGACGCCAACAATAAAGCCGTCCGCTGCCAGTTGGAGGGCGATAGCGCGACCGATTCCCTTGCTGGAGCCGGTAACCAAAACTGAACGATTCATGCGGACGCTCCTTGTTGAAATAGGGTGTTAAGTTCTTCAGATGTTGGCTGGAAGGTGTTAACCCTGCCAGTAGCCAACGTCTCTTCGCCAGCGGCGATCGTGCATTCAAAGCTGCCGAAGCGCTCATCCTGCATCAGCAACGTGACGGAGACATTCAGCGTTAATCCGGCGGGAACAATCCCCGCCGCGCAGACCAGTTCACGCGCGCCGAGTACCATACCTAAGGAAATACTCTCTTGTCCCTGCCGGTGGCGGTGCCAGCCTGACCAGACGCCAACGGTTTGCGCCATAAGCTCCAGGGCAAACCAGCCGGGGAGATGGCCTTCTGCATCGAGAAAGGGGGCCAGCGTGCCATTGGCCGATACCGTGACTCGGCAGAGGGTGGAGTCGTCCGTCACATTTACCACTTCATCAAGCAGCAGCATTGGCTCGTCGTGCGGCAGGTATTCGCCGGGGGGTAAATAGTCGCTCATGAGATCCTCCCGAGCAGAATACTGGCGTTATTGCCGCCAAAGGCAAACGAGTTTGACAGGATAACTGGACGTTCAAGCGGCTGCGGCTGCTCGATGATACCGCAGGGCGGCAGCGTTTCGTCGCGTGGCGAGGAGCTAAAATTCTGCGGCGGTAGTGGCAGGTTGCGTTGCAAAATTAGCATACCGATCGCCGCTTCGGTGATCCCTGCCGCACCCAGCGTGTGGCCGGTTAGGTGTTTAGTGGAACTGCATGGCACCGTTTCGCCGAACAGTTCGTGCACCACTCTGGATTCAATCTGGTCGTTAAGCGGCGTGGCGGTACCGTGCAGATTGATGTAGCCCACCTGCTCTGGCGTGATTCCTGCGTCGTGCAGCGCCTGATGAATGGCGCGGATCGCTCCTTCACCTTGTGGATGCGGCGCTGAAATATGGTATGCGTCGCTCGACTCGCCCACGCCCAGTAAAGCAATAGGCTGCGGTTCACGAGTCAGCAGCATCAACGCGGCACCTTCACCAATAGTAATGCCATTGCGGTCACGACCGAACGGCTGGCACAGCGTTGGGGAGAGGGATTCCAGACTGTGGAAGCCATTGATCGGCATTCGGCTCAGCGTATCCGCACCGCCGACAATCGCGACGTCCGCTAGCCCGGCTTCAAGCAGGCGGCGTCCGCTAATTATTGCCCGGGCGCTGGAAGAGCAGGCGGTTGACAGCGTGAATGCCGGGCCAGCCAGTGCCAGCCAGCGGCTAAGAAAGCGCGATGGGTCTCCCAGCTCTTGTTGCGGGTACTGCCAGGCCGCGCTTTCCTGTCCGTTAAGCGTCAGATTAACGTGCGTATCGCCTTCATCAAGTCCAGAGGTACTGGTACCCAGTATCACGGCAATCCGGTCCCGTCCGTACTGCGTAATAGCCTTATCGACCTGCGGCTGAATGTGTTTAAGCGCCGCCAGTAGTAATTGATTATTGCGCGAACGATGGGCGCTGAACTCATCGGGAATGACCGGCAGTTCGCCATCTACACCGGCTAATACCGCGTGCGGATGTCCCCGAAGCCAGCCCGAACGAGGGCGCATACCGGGTGCCACGCCGCGCATCAGGTTGGCGGCAATTTCATTGTTATCGCTACCCAGCGCGTTGATCATGCCGACGGCAGAAATATAGATCATTTCAGTCACCCAGATATTGAATGGTGATGTGGTATTTAAAGACATGTTGTTCGATGCTGATCGGCTCACGCTTGCCTTTGCGATTCAGATAGATGATTTCGGTGACCAGCTTACCGCTGGCGTTGCGCAGTTCGCGCTTATCGCCGCAGTCGATCAATGTCCAGCCTTTTGGCAACTGCGACTCCCAGGCGTGAATTGGCCAGTGGCTGAGCATGACATCAGCCAGCACCTGGCTTGCTGGCGGCAACTGCGGTACCACGATTGACTGTTCGCTGTGCAGCCCTTTTTCATCGTAGGTCACAAGGAACAGGCGAATGCCGACAGAGGAGAGTCCTGCCAACGTGAGATTTTTATCGTCAGCATTGAGCAGTACCAGCAGCGACTGGGTTTTGCCGTTAAAGCTGCCGGTGAGTAGTTGCTGTGAATTAATCGGCGGAGAGATGTCCGGTAAAGGCAGTGTGACGCGCGTGCCCGGCTCGAGCCAGGCCTGAGGGCGCCCTTGTTGTTCCGGCTGCGAGCTGCTGCATCCGGCCAGTATCAGCGTTGCGATCAGAGCGATGGCGCGCCAGAACGTCGGTTTAATCATTATCTTTTTTTCTCTTTTTCGCGGGCATCGCCAGTGGTGAAAGCAGAAACGCGGTGAAAATACCGCTTACTAGTACAATGCCAAAACTGCTGATAGCCTGGGTGGCGCTAAAAACCAGCATGCCCAAGGTCAAGATCGTAGTTAGCATCGCCAGCGTAATCGCCAGTAGCGACGTCAGCGGAGTGCCGTGCGGATTGCTAAAAAACAGCGTGTAGTTAATGCCAATTCCGAGCACCAGCACCAGCGCCAGTAGCGAGAACAGGTTTACCGTATGACCGCTCAGCGAAAGTACGGCCAGCCCGCAGCCAAGGGATAACATCGACGGCACCAGGCTAATTAGCCCTTTTCGCCACCCAAGCCGAATCATCGCCCCGCAGGCAATCACCGCTAGCGCAACGCACAGCAGGCCGGTCAGGATATGACGATAAAGTGTGAACAGCTCGTCGAAGCTGCTTTTGCGATCCACCCACGCAACACCAACATATCTTGTGCTGAGAGCATTTAGCGCTGCGCTATTGTTCACGCCTTCTACTGGCACTAGTACGCCGCTTTCTCCATCTGCCAGCGTTATCCACAATAGCCGCCACCCTTCGCTAGCCGGGCTGGCAAGCCAGGCATCAACCGTTACCTGCATGGCGTTGAGGTCGGGATTTACTGCCGCTAGTCCGGCGTTATTCAGGGCTGCGGTAACGGTGGGCGCAGCATTTTTCAACAAACTAAGATCCTGCTGCTGTCGGGTGAGCGAATTTAGCGGAATGGTGCGATACCCGCTGAGCCATCCTTCTGTTTTCGCTTGCTCCAGCTCGGGGGTAAAGCGTTCCAGCCGCTCCAGGGTTTGCTGGGCAGATTTGCCATAAACTACGAACCATTTCTGGTCGACGCTTTGTCCGGTGAGCGCGGTAATGGCTTTTTCCTGGGCCAGGATGTCCTGCGGCAGCGTTTGTAGCTGTGATATATCATCATCAACGCGCAGCGTGGCAAGACCTGCCAGCGAGAACAGCGCCAGCACCACAGGCAAACCGATGGAAAGCTTTTTATTGCGTCGCCATGCGGCAAGCCAGCGCAGCATTTGTACCATGGACGGAACAGGACGGACGGGCAGACCACGACATAGCCACGGATGCCAGAAAATCACCGTTAAACAGGAGGCGCTTAACCCCATCACCGCGAAGACCGCCATCTGACGAATACCGGGGAAGGGGGCGAGCATCATAATCAGGTACGCCGCTACGGTAGTCAGTAGCGCCAGCAGCAGCGCATTCCGCACTTTAGCGAGGCTTTGCCACGGTGACATTTGTGCACCGTGCACCATCCGTTCGGTCAGATAATAGAGCGTATAGTCAGCGGAAATTCCGATAATGCTCATGCTCATCACCAGCGTCATCAGATGCAGCTCGCCGAAAATAAGCAGCGTCACGACCGTGCCCGCCAGCGCGCCAATAGCAATGGATATCAGACACAAAAGCAGCGGGCGCAGCGAGCGGAATACCGCCATAATCAGCAGAATCACGCCGAACAGAGTCGCCACGCCGAGGGTGGAGATATCCTGTTTCGCCTGCTGGCTGGCGTAATCGCTGTAAAAGAGCGTGCCGCGAGACAGCAACTGTGCCTGCGGATATTGCGCTTTAAGTTCACCTTCCAGCGTTTTTAGCGTGGTGACCAACCGATGCGTCTGCTGCATGTCAAACGAGGAACCGGCCAGCTCGCCATGCATCAGATACCAGTAGTTGCCCTGTTTATCCTGAGTCACCAGCCAGCCGTCCATCAGCCGCAGGCGTTGGCCGTTTTTGGCCATTGCCAGCTGCGAGCCGCGCATCAGCATCAACGGATCGTTTTGCAACTCTTTGCCGCTAACGCCGGAGAATGCCGAGTAGAGTTGGGAAAGTATCCATTGCGCCTGCGCCTCGCCGCCGTTTTGCAAACGCGCACGGGTGTCGCTATCGATTAGTCCGTTGCGATGCTGCCAAAAAAAAGCTCCCCACGCTTGCTGGCTGTTGGCGTCCATTGGGCCTTTCACTTCAGCCAGCGCCTGCGATTTTTGCAATCGCATCAGCCAGTCGTGAGCTACCGCCGGATCGGCTTTCTTACCAGGGCTTACCAACCAGACCAACTGTCGGTCGAGACGCTGCATGAAACCGTCGTTCAGGCTCGGAGGGGTCTTCCCCAGTGTTTGCTTTGGCAGCATCGCCAGCACGCTACTGTTTAGCCGCGCCTGAGGCAGCTGCGTTAGCAGAACGCCCAGCAGGATCAGGCAGGCGATTCCCCATAGCAACGCAGGGCGTTTACTGGGCGGCAAAGCGTTGGCGTTCGTCATCGGTCAGTTGCGCTGGCGTGAGTTGATGTTGGGAAAGTGCGATATCGGTACGATCGCCCTGCTTGTCGTTGAGTTGAATGCTCTCCAGATACGTTTTTCCGGCTAAATCAATGGTCGCGAAAATCTTATCCAGCGGCGTGGTGATGGGGGTCAGGCGCAGCGTCCAGCGTCCTTCGCCTAAGTCTACAAACTCTACGCGGAAATTCTCTTCCAGCACTTTACGATCGGCCTGGAACAGCGCGCGCAGCAGATGGTTGAACTGGAACATCTGAGGGTTGTTCTCGGCGGTGATGGTTTGCGGCGGCTGGCCGTTAATCACTTGCACCATCCGCTTGTCATCCAGCAGCAACTGCATCGGGAAAGGGCTGGTTTGATCCCATAGTAAACCCTGGTCGCGGGCGATCAGCATCTTCCCCTGAGATCGCAACGGCTGCGGCAGATCCTTAATCGTTCTGGTTTGATCGAAATGCGCCCGGACCACCGGCTGTTCGGTAAAGCGCTGTTGCAGATTATCAAGCGTCAGGGCGCTGACTATGGGACTGATGAACAGCGCCAGCAGTGGTAAGAATCTCATGGCGTAACTCCCATACGTTCAAACAGAATCGTGGGGCTGACAAAGCACAGTTCGCGACTCTTTTCTTCAACCGCTACCTGAATGGTGTAGCCAGTCGTTGCCCGCTTTCCTGTTTCGGCATCGAAAATTTCATAACCGATGCGCAGGCGGTTTTCGAACTCCTCTATACGCGCGCGGACGCGAATGCGCTGCTCAAAGGTCAGGGGATTACGGTACTTTACCCGCGCATCAACCACGGGCCACAGGTAACCTGAGGCTTTCATCTGTCGGTACCCGTAGTCGAACTGGTTCAGAAGCGCTTCACGGGCAATCTCAAAGTAGCGGAAGTAGTTGCCGTGCCACGCCACGCCCATCATATCAACGTCGTGGAACGGGATAGCCAGCTCGACTTCAGCCGTAAAGCGGGGATCGTTCAGCACCTTTTATTCCTTGTGTTTGGTGTCCGGCAGTTGCCAGAAATCGAAAAAGTTAAACCAGTCCAGCGGCGACTGGAGCGCATAGTGCTCGAGGCGTTCGGCGTAGCGCTCGATAGTTTTCTGCAAGGCATCCTGACGTTCGGCGCGCGGCAGCAGCAGCGGATTGGCGAACGGTTCGCAGTGAATACGCAGCGTTCCCTGCTGGCGCAGGGCGAAAATCAGATCCACCTGACAACCTAAAATCGAGGCGAGAATGAACGGCCCCTGTGGAAACGGAGCGGGTTGGCCCATAAAGCGGCTCCAGCAGACGCGCCATTCGCCGCCGCGCTGGGGATTAACCGCAATGCGATCGCCGACAATGGCAATCCACTCACCGCGCTCTAGCTTCTCTTTAAGCTGGATGGCGGTCTCCGGGCCGATGTCGGTGACCGGCATCAGGTTGAGTCCAGCCTGCGGAGCCATTTCCTGCATAATTTGCTTAAAGCGCTGGGCATTGTCGCTGAATACCAGCGCGTTGATGATTTTGCTGCCCTGTAATTGCGCTAGCGCGCGGCAGGCTTCAACATCGCCCAGATGTGATGCAAGCAGCAGCTTGCCGTACGGTGAGTTGACGTTGAGGGCTTCTTCCGCGCCAGGCGAAAATACCACATCGCGGCCCAACCGCAGCTCGCCGCGCCAACTGGCAATTTTATCGAGCATTGCATTTCCGAAGCGCAGAAAGTGCTGGTAGCTGGTGAGCGAAGGGGGGACCGGCATCAGACGCTCGGAGAGCTGTTCGCGTACGCGAGCTATCCAGTTCCGCGAAGCTTTACGAGCAGTGGAAGCCGTGAGCCAGTAAACGGCGACCACTGGATAGAGTAGCAGAGTAAATGCCTTGCGCCCTAGCAGGCGCCATACCAGAAGCATCACACGCATTCCCCACAATCCCCTGACCTCCTGCTGATGCGCCCAGTGTGGCGATGTGTGGCGGAACAACAGCGATGGGATGCGCGGCAGCATGCCGAAGAACAGTCGCGTGTGCATCCGTGAGATACGCAGGTTATCTTTGAAGGCGTCGAAATGAGATAGCCCGTCTAGCGGATAGGTAACGCGGGTTGGGATAAAATAACTGGTACTACCCTGCCAGTAGAGACGCACCATAACTTCAGTATCGAAGTCCATCCGCTTACCTAGCGCCACGCGCTGCGCTAGCCGCAGCGTTGGCGCAACCGGATAGACCCGAAAGCCACACATGCTGTCTTTCAATTTAAGCGAAAGCGTTTCGATCCACACCCAGACGTGGGTCACCCAGCGCCCATACAGGCGCGAGCGGGGAATGGAATCGTCGTAAATAGGCTGTCCGGAAATCAGCGCCGTCGGGTGTTCCTCGGCCAGGGCAAGCAGTTTGGGAATGTCTTCAAGAGCATGCTGGCCGTCGGCATCAACCTGGACGGCATGACTAAAGCCAGCTTCCGCTGCCGTCTGCATGCCGCGAATAACCGCTGCGCCTTTACCTGAGTTAATCGGCAGGCGAATTAAAGTCATATTTGCAGATGCTGCCGCTAATCGTTCGAGTTCCTGTTGCGT
Organism: Klebsiella sp. RCJ4; assembly: GCF_009025755.1. Taxonomy (NCBI): domain Bacteria; kingdom Pseudomonadati; phylum Pseudomonadota; class Gammaproteobacteria; order Enterobacterales; family Enterobacteriaceae; genus Klebsiella; species Klebsiella sp. RCJ4. The sequence continues at coordinate 127,003 of NZ_WCIN01000042.1, read as the reverse complement.
ACGGAAATCGCTGCCATCATCAACTACGATGCAGTGCAGGCCAAACGGCTGAAGACGCGCCAGCACGCGCGACATCATCGCGCCGTGGTTATAGCAGGGGATCAGCACGCACGGGGAAAAATTTAACGGCATAAACGGATCTTCCCGCTGCTGGCTATGTGTCGCGCTTCGCCGTCGTGGCGCTGATAGCTAAAGGTGAGTATTTGCCGTTCTTCCTGCCAGAGTACGGTGAGCGTAACGGCTGTCTCCGGCAATAGCGGCGCCTGGAACTTCACGTTCTGAATACTATGAAAACGCCAGCCGGGCGCGAGTAGGGTGGTAGCGTAATGCATCACCCAATCTATTTGCGCAACGCCCGGGAGCAGCGGCTGGACGGCAAAATGCCCGCGAAACCAGAACAGCGTGGGGTCGAGATATAAATCGATTTGAATCTGATGAGGTTGTGCTTGATGGCGCTCAATTTCATGGGGTTTCATGAAATAACTCCTGTAATTGCGCATAGACACGCTTGTTCATACTGTTTACCGGAATTTCATCAATCACCCGCCAGTAGCGGGGAACGGCGACCGGCTCCAGCCATGAGCTCAACGCTTTCCGCCATGTTAATTCCTGGGTTTTACCCCAGCGCTTTCGCGCGTTGTTATCCAGGACCAGCAAGGCGCCCACGCTTTGACGGCTGCCGCGTGTTACCGTTAATACCGCTGCATCAAGGATGCCGTCCAACATCAGCAGGCGCTGCTCCACTTCGCTGAGCGAAATGCGCTTCTCTTCAATTTTGACCACCCGCCCCCGGCGTCCAATCAGGCCGAACTGCCCATTTTTTGAAAATTGCAGAATATCATCGAGTAAAAAGCCATCAACATCTGCAATTAGCGGTGAAATAACGCGAAATGAACCATTTTCCTGATGGATGCTGATGCCAGGAAAAGGCAACCATTTCGCATCATCTTGTTGGTAATCGCGGCAGGCGATAACGCCGGTTTCAGTACTGCCGTAGATTTCATCCACCCAAACGTTCAGCCAGCTAGCTGCTCGCGCGGCATCTGACCAGGAGAGCACACCACCCGCGGACAGGATCATCTCTACCGGTGGGGGAGCGAGCTGGCCGTCGAGGCGTTTGAGGAATGCAGGGCTGCTGATAAACGCGTACCGATATTTATGGCTCAGAGCCGCCAACTGCTCTGCGTACCAGAGCATCCCTGCGTGGAGAGGCAGACCTAAGGCCATCGGCAGGAAGATACGGAATGTCAGGCCGTACAGGTGTTGAGGTGTGACTGAAGCGACTATGCGGCAATTTGCAAGACGATCGGCAAAGCGCGTTGCCAGCAGCTGTGCTTCGTTGTTGAGAAGGCGTATTGGTTTGTTCACACGTTTTGGCTGACCAGTCGATCCGGAGGTAAACAGCTCAATATATGCATCGTTGTCGATTGCTGGAAAGGCGAAGGATTCAGTGGCGAGCGTCATGGCGGAACTGACCACCCGCAGCGAGCCCTGCCAGTCCAGCGCTTTATCGCTCAATAGACCGTCAAATAGGGTGTGCTGCTCACTCAATAATGTTACGCGGCAGTGTCCAGGGAGCACCGGTATTTTACCTGCATGCAGCGTTGCCAGCAGCGCGACGATGAACAAATAGCTGTTTTCAAAACATAGCGCCCAGCGATCGCCTTCCTGCTGTTGCAGGTATTCAAGCAGATGACCGACATCCTTGCGCAGATGCCCAAGTGTCCAGGTATGTCCTTCCTGCCATGCAATCGACGTGTCGACCGGGCGAGGGGCGTTGAGCCACTGGGCCAGAGTGAGGATCGGCTTCATTGATTATCTCTTTTCATTACCCGCTGGCGTACTAACCACTCACCGGCCATCAGCATGCCCATCAACAGATAAGAGAGCATCCCGTTCCACGCCGTCCAAATAGACATGTCGCCGTGCAGCGCGGTTAAGAGCGCAATGCTGCCGTTGAAGATGAAAAATGCGCACCAAATTTGTGTCACACGGCGTGTATAACGAACGGCAGTTTCTGGAAGGTCTGGTTCTCGCAGTCGTGCCAGGCGTTCGATAATCGGCATAGCTGACCACAGCGAACCGCCAAAAACCGCTAGCATGACGCTGTTCACTACCACCGGGTAAAACAGTAGCAGTTGGTGAGTTTTGAGCAGATAGCTGGCAGAGCACAGCGTGATGCCTGCAGCAGCAACGATCTGTGTGACGATGCGTAGTGGCCCCGCCTGTCGTCGGATCTGACGACAGCGTAAAAACAGCAAGAGTGCAATTAGCGGCAGCAGCCAGCGCAGGCCGTTATGCGCCAGACCAAACCAGATCAAAAATGGCCAGGTCAGCAGCAATAAACCTGTCAGCAGGGTGATGACCGGCAGCGACCGTGCGCCTGACACGGAGAATTATGCTTCTTTGAGCAGGCGTTCTACCGCATCGACGACATCCTGCACGGTACGAACGGCTTTAAACTCTTCCGGCTTGATTTTCTTACCGGTTTTCTTTTGAAGATGTACGATCATGTCGACTGCGTCGATGCTATCCAGCTCCAGATCCTCGTACAGGCGCGCTTCAGGTTGAATCGCCTGCGCATCGACTTCGAACAGCTTAATCAGCAGCGCGGAGACTTCTTCGTAAATGGCGTTTTGTGCGGTCATAACGGCGTCTCCTCAGGTACGTTGCGCGTGAATGAAAGATGCCAGCGTGGCAACGGAGAAAAAGTGCTGACGCATCTCTTCACTCTCGGCGGACAGCACCACACCGTACTGGTTTTTCACTGCCAGACCCAGTTCCAGAGCATCGATTGAGTCCAGTCCCAAACCATCGCCAAACAGCGCCGCTTCGGTTTCGATATCGTCAACGGACAGTTCGTCCAGGTTCAGTGTATTTATGATCAGATTTTTAATTTCAAGATAGAGCGCTTGCATCATTAATTCCTGTGCCAGGCGTAGTACCTGATTGTAATTGAAGCAAAATATGCCGGTTTAACTGCCTTGCCGCCAGCGCCGGTTCTTGTATGTTTGCATCGTAAAATTGGTTGATTTGTAGCCGCTCACCAACCGCAATGGTAAAGCGTGGTTTCGTTGGCGGAGCATCATACCACTTGCTCTGTTTGCCCAGCATATGCTCGGTACAGCGGATAACGACTACGCGCAAATCGCTACCGCAGCGAACCGCGATATTGGCCGCACCGCGCTGTAGTGTCATTTTTTCGCCAGGTAACGTGCGCGTTCCCTCGGGAAAAATCAAAATGGTGTCACCCTGTTGTAAACGCTGGCTGCTGGCCGGAAGCAGGGCATCAGCCTGATCGTTAATCAGATAATCCGCCGCGCGAATCACGCCGCTGAGAAACGGATTTTTCAGCAGCGCGCTCTTCACCAGGCAGTCTGTTTCGGGCATTACTGAAGCGAGCATGACATAATCGATCAGGCTAGGGTGGTTGGCGACGATCAAGCAACCGCGCTCCTGGCGCAAAACGTCGCCGCCTTCAATGCGAAAATCGAGTACACCAACGGCTTTTACCACGGTGAGAAAGAATCGGAAACTGGCTGAAATGCTGCGCCGTGCGAGTCGACGGCGACGGGCTTTGTCGCGAATCGTTGCCAGCAGCAGATTAAACCAGACAAGCGAGAGCAGCAGCCCGCCAAGCCCGAAAAGCGCGAAACAAAAGCCGGTCATTGCCGCTCGCCAAAGACGGTTTAGCTTGGGTAGCATACTATTCATGAGCGGCACCACTGCCACTGCGCGCGCTCACCGGGGATGGTGAATGTGCTGGTATTCTGCAAATAGTGTTGTAAAAACAGCAAACTTTGCGGTAGCTCGCTCTCCTCGCCAACCTCGCAGCGTTGGGTTTTACACTGCCATTCGCTACCAGCCTCAATAATCCACGCCGTTGCATAGGGCCAGGTGGGCATCAAAGGTGGTAGCTGCGGGTGATAAAAAACAGGCAGGAAACCGTCGAAATCGACTATTAAAATACGCTGGTACCCCGCATTCAGCAGACCCATGACTTCATACAATCCCTGCTGGAAAGTATCGCGGCCGGCGGAGAGCGACGATGAAACGATCGGCTTTTTCGCGGCGATAGTCAGATTACCTACGGCGGAGTTATGCACGGATAAGGCGAAATCGGTTGGAGAGAGCGCCTGCTCTGTCGCCAGCGCGTGCAGGATCCGGTAGTTACGCTCCAGCTCTCCGTGGCGGCTGGTGTACACCACGGCATCTATCTCATGGCGACGGAGTATTGCCAGCCCGCACTCGACTGCCAGCTTACTACCGGAGCTGAGCCGGCGGGCCGTCATCATTGGCAGCTCGCTGAGCTTAGCCAACGGTGCCGTGGGGTCGATGGCGTGCAAATGCCGTGACCACTTTTGCCACTGTTCGGTGCCACTGACCCCAGGAGCCATGGCTTGCCAGTCAATTATGTTAAATGAAAATGTCATCCGCTCGCGTCCGCGATCAATCAATGATTTTGCTGGCGTTAAATTGAACGCCAAAACAGCGAGTAACGCTGCTTTGTTATTTTATTTTCTGGCATATCAATAAGGTATGCCCAACGCCTAAATTATCCTGACGTTGTTCTACCTGGAATCCTGCCATTTCCAGATAGCGATAAAACTTGTCGACGCTGTAGAACCGGCTGTAACCGTTGGCCATGCAGGTAAAATAGAGCGAAGACGCATTCAGGCTGAAAGATGCAGCTTCAAATTTCTGCGCGTCCCAGAACAGTTCCAGAATGCACAGGCGAGCGCCGGGTTTCATCACGCGCGCCACGTTACTGAGCATGGTGATAATTTGTTCTGGTGAAAAGCAGTCAAGAAATTGACTCATCCACCAGACATCCGCTTCCCCGGGAAGGTGCGCGTCGCTCAGCATATCCACAGCATGGAAATCGATGCGGTGGGTAAGGCCTGCATTTTCTATATTTTCACGAGCCAGTGCAATTTGTTGAGGCAAATCTAATAACGTTACCGCGATATTTTCATCATACTGACAGCAGCGTAAAGCCCACTTTCCGGTATTTCCGCCTACATCGTACAGGGTTGCGGGCTGGCTGGCGAATACATACGGCAGTGCAGCATTGAATGCCCCGTCAGAATAGTAATGATCAAAAGCGAACCAGCTTTTACGCGCCGCCTGCGGTAACTGTGCCAGGGCTGGATAAATCGTGGGCCAGTCGCCAAATACTTTTAACCCGGTTGGCTTTCCTTCCTGGAGCGCATTTTCCAGAAAAAACAATCCCTGATAACAAACATCCTGTGTGAAATCCATATTTACCCGGGTCATTGTATCATGAAGTAAGAAATGTCCTACTTTAGCGAGATAATAGCACTCTCCTTTATGAGTAAGGATACGTCCACTTAATCCCATATCCAGCAATACGCTGACGGCGTATTCATTTACCTCGCAATGCTCACAAATAGCCTCCAGCGTCGCACCGAGTTTACCTTGATGGTCGAGGTAATCTAGTACGCCTGAGTTGCGTAGGCATAATGCAGTTTGAAAAAGCATGGGGGCAAAAGCAATCCGCTGCGCTTCGGTAATAGCATCCAGTGCGCTGAGAGTGTCCTTTTTGTACACGATTGACACAGCCTTTACAGTTTAGTGGGGGAACGGGCCGTTATTGGCCCAAAGAGAGTTCATTTACCGAGCTGAGTCCGCGGCAAGGGTAATTTGAATATCTTTATCAAGGTTGTGCACCCAGCGGTTATAGTTTCTATGAATTTTTCCACCGGAGGCCATCAGGTTAATGCTGCTGGCATAGTTGATGGAATAGCTGGTTGCGGAATAGTTAATTTTAATTTCAGCAATATGGTCGCGTATTTGTTGGCGGGCATTGATCACCCCCGGCCCAGCGTCTGACATAATCCATTCTCTCTGGGCACCTGCCTTGATGATTGCATTTTTAACCTCGGCTTCGGTATGGCCTGCGCTTACTGTTGTATGGATTTGTTCAATGGGCGCTGTACGGGCACAGCCTGCCAGAGCACCGATAATCGTTGCGGCGGCAACCCAGCGAATTATTTTTTTCATGAATACTCCCTATCATTTTATTGGTTAAAAAAATAATATATCGTGTTGGAAATATTGATACGTAGATGTTATGCGGCTATCGTTTTTATTCTACATTAATTCGTGTGTTTGTCTGCTTTTAAGTCGTTCAGATAGATGGAGACTCTGATGTTAATGGGTTTTTATTGTCAAGACGAATAATGGAGGCCGCTTGTTAGAGGCCGGTGCAAAAGTATAATTAAATTAATATGCTCTATCAATGAATATAATCAAAGGAGGGATGTTTCTGCTCTGTAGCGAAAAAGTTGAAAATAAATAGCAGGTGAATAGTGTTCTGTTGTGATTTATCTATGAAGCTTATCTGAATAACGTATTTCCCGCATACCCGCTTTTTTAAATACGGGTATACGGATGCATTGATACGTCAAGATCAGCTAGCCCGGTAGCCTGCTTTTGGGGCGCCCGGGCCCGAGCAGGATGGCTAACTTACTGCCGCCCTTGGTGGTCTCCATCCATATTTTACACACGCTGGTTAACGGTACCGACAGCAGCATTCCCACCGGTCCAAGCAGCCATCCCCAGACCAGCAACGAGAGGAAAACCACCAGCGTAGACATGCCCAGCCGGTGGCCCATCATGCGGGGCTCGAGAATATTGCCGATAATCATGTGCACGACTAAAAAGAGTGCGCCGACCAGCAGGCATTCATAATATCCGTTAAAAAGTAACGCCTGGATCATCGGCGGGACGGCGGAAATCACCGAGCCAATGTTAGGCACATAGTTCAGCAGAAAAGCCAGCACGCCCCACATCAGCGCAAACTGCACCCCCATTAGCATCAGCCCTAACCAGATAATCACCCCGGTCCACAGGCTGAGCAGCGTTTTCAGCGCCAGATAATGCGAAACGCCTTTTAACGCCCGATGAAGACCGGCGATGTGGATTTGCGGGTTGTTGAGGGCAAAACGGAGTTTATAGGGCACATGCCGGACTTCAAAAAGCATAAATACCACCGTCATAACCAGCAGAACGACGCTGGCCATGGCGCCGGACAGCCCGGTCATCAGGGTGGTCGTGAACGTCATCAGCTTGTCGGAGTCTATGCGTTGCAGCATACGCTCCGGGGACATATGAATATGCAAAAAGGGCAGCGCCTCCTGCAGCCGCAGGACTTTTGCCGTCAGCTCTTTATTATATTTTGGCATCATGGCGACAAATTCGTTAACCGACGCGGCCAGTACGCCAATTAACGCGGTGAGCACGATCAGCATCACCACCACTACGATAGTAATGGCGACCGGGCGACGCACGCCGCGGCGAATAAACCAGGTGACCAGAGGGTTGAGGACAATGGCGAAGAACAGCGCCAGTAATAGTTGCACGATGATATCTGCCGCGGCGTGAATACCGGCGAGGATAACCACCAGTGACGCCAGTTTGAGCAGAATATGCATGCCCGTTTTATCGGGCTGAGGGGTTGTCATTCACTCTTCCTTTCTATGATTTTCATTAAGTGTAGCGGCTGGCTTGCTGCCTGGAATCCTAATCTGGCTGCTGATTTATAACGTGCGGCGTGGTAGAAATGAAACACAGTTGTAAAAATCTGGTGGAACCCGATGCCCGAAACCGTCGCCGAACCGGCGCTTAATGGATTGCGCCTCAATCTGCGGATTGTCTCTGTCGTGATTTTTAACTTTGCCAGCTACCTGACCATTGGCCTGCCGCTGGCGGTCTTGCCCGGCTATGTTCATGATGTGATGGGGTTTAGCGCCTTTTGGGCCGGGCTGGTGATTAGCCTCCAGTACTTCGCTACGCTGCTCAGCCGCCCTCACGCCGGGCGCTATGCCGATCTGCTGGGGCCAAAAAAGATCGTCATTTTCGGCCTGTGCGGCTGCTTTCTGAGCGGACTAGGCTATCTGCTGGCGGCGCTCTTCGGCGGCTTGCCCGTGGTTAGCCTGGCGCTGCTGTGCCTTGGCCGGATTATCCTCGGCATCGGGCAGAGCTTCGCGGGAACCGGCTCCACGCTGTGGGGCGTCGGGGTAGTCGGTTCGCTGCATATCGGGCGGGTCATATCCTGGAACGGCATTGTCACCTACGGAGCGATGGCGATGGGCGCGCCGCTCGGCGTGCTCTGTTACTCGCTGATTGGCCTGCACGGGCTGGCGTTGACCATTATGGCGGTCGCCCTGGTGGCCGTGCTGTGCGCGTTGCCGCGGGCGGCGGTCAAAGCGGGCAAGGGTAAAGCGATGTCGTTTCGCGCGGTGCTGGGGCGCGTCTGGCTCTACGGCATGGCGCTGGCCCTGGCTTCGGCGGGTTTTGGCGTTATCGCCACCTTTATCACTCTGTTTTATGATGCTAAAGGCTGGGACGGCGCGGCCTTCGCCCTGACGCTGTTTAGCTGCGCCTTTGTCGGCACCCGGCTGCTGTTCCCCAACGGAATTAACCGCCTCGGCGGGCTGAACGTGGCGATGATCTGTTTTGTCGTCGAGATTATTGGGCTGCTGTTAGTGGGCCTGGCGGAGACGCCGCTGATGGCGAAAATCGGCACTTTCTTTGCCGGAGCCGGTTTTTCGCTGGTGTTCCCGGCGCTTGGCGTGGTGGCGGTGAAGGCCGTACCGCAGCAGAACCAGGGGTCGGCGCTGGCAACCTACACGGTATTTATGGATCTCTCGCTGGGGATCACCGGTCCGCTTGCCGGGCTGCTGATGGCGTGGGCGGGCATTTCATCGATCTATCTGGCGACGGCGGGGCTGGTTGCGGTGGCGCTGCTGCTGGGATGGCGGTTAAAAAAACGGCCCCCGGTCGGTGAACCGGAGGCCGCGGCGTCAGGCCAGTAGTTACTGGATGACGAGGGTGTTGATAATGTTTTCCGCTTCGGTCTGCGCCTGCTGCTGGTTATCCGCTGGCAATGTGATTTGCAGCGTCAGCAGTTTGTCATCAACCTTGCCGAGAAGGACGGAAGACCAGGCGGTCTGACCCTTGGCGGAGATGATGCTGTCCAGCTGTTGCAGCGTGTGGCCTTTGATCTCAATGGATTTATTGCTCACGACCTGCAGCTGCGGGTCGCGGCTGCGCTGCTGCTCTTCCAGACGCTGGCTCATCACCGCCAGCTCCTCGTTGGTATTGTCACCCACAATCACGATCACCGCTTTCTGGCCGGTGGCATCAGAATAGACGTGCATATTGTTGGCCTGGGTGCCCAGCTTGCCGCTCTGGTCGGTCATACCGGCTGGCAGGGAGAAGCTCAGTTTGCCATCCAGCAGACTAATAGGTTGCCCGCTGGCGTTGCTTTCCGCAGCAGCCCCGGCAGTCGGCGTTTTTGTATCGCTGTTATCACAGGCCGCAAGACCCACAACCAGCAGGCCAATACCGACATATTTAACCAAATTGCGCATTGACATCTTCCTTTCGATAAACGGCCATTAACGGCTCATTCGCTTATCTTATCACATCGTTTCGTGAGTACTCTTAACCTGGCTGCAATGCGGATAAATCAGATTTATCTGCCAGTTTTTTCAGCAGCATATTCAACAACATGCCGTACATCGGCAGGAAGAATACGATGCTAATCAGCACTTTGAAGCAGTAGTCGACGATGGCGATTTCACCCCAGTGCGCCGCCATAAACGGGTCCGGGCTGCGCCAGAAGGCGATAAAGAAGAAGGCCAGCGTATCGCTGACGTTACCAAAAAGGGTGGATGCCGTGGGCGCCAGCCACCAGCGGCGGTTTTGACGCAGGCGGTTAAAGACGTGGACGTCGAGGATTTGCCCCAGCGCGTAGGCCATAAAGCTGGCGGCGGCGATACGGGCGACAAACAGGTTAAAGCTGGTTAATGCGGCAAACCCCTGCCACTCGCCCATATAGAACAGCGCGGAAACCCCGTAGGAGATAAGCAGCGCCGGGATCATGACCGCGAGGATAATGCGTCGCGCCAGCGGAGCGCCGAAAATCCGCACCGTCAGGTCGGTGGCGAGGAAAATAAACGGAAAGCTGAACGCGCCCCAGGTGGTATGAAAACCAAAGATGGAGATCGGCAGCTGCACCAGATAGTTACTGGAAGTGATGACCAGCAGATGGAAAAGCGATAGCCAGATCAGCGCTTTTTTACGCTGTACGGTAGTAAACGGACTCATATTGTGACCTTTTTAGTGGTTGGGGTGAGGGAACCCAATAAAAACGGCTGCATGATACTGCGTTGCGAGCGTATTGCAATGGTTGTTTTTCGCGCAAACGTTAACCTGGCTTGCGTACTGGCGAACTGGGGGTAAACTAGGGCCGTTTTGTTAATGTGAGATGAAAATGAGCGAACTTTTCTCCAGCCCTGACCATACGCTTGATGCGCAGGGGCTTCGTTGCCCGGAACCGGTGATGATGGTGCGCAAGACCGTGCGTACGATGCCGGTGGGCGAGACGCTGCTAATCGTGGCCGACGATCCGGCGACGACCCGCGATATTCCCGGTTTCTGCCGCTTTATGGAGCATGAGCTGCTGGCGCAGGAAACCGAGGCGCTGCCGTACCGCTATCTGATCCGTAAAAGCCACTGATCCAGGCTACAAAAAACCAGACCGCACTAATCCGTAGCCCGGGCAAGGCGCGTCAAGCGCCGCCCCCGGGAATTGTCCCTACTTCTTACGTAACAGCCGCAGCGCGTTAGCGGTGACCAGCACCGTCGCCCCGGTATCCGCCAGCACCGCCAGCCACAGGCCGGTGAGGCCGAGCAGGGTGGTGACGAGGAAAATCCCCTTAAGACCCAGCGCGATAGCGATATTCTGCCGGATATTGGCGTGAGTGGCGCGCGCCAGCGAAATCATCTGCGCCAGTCCGGTGAGGCGATTGTGGGTCAATGCCGCATCGGCAGTCTCCAGAGCGACGTCGGTGCCGCTGCCCATCGCGATGCCAATGGTCGCCGCTTTCATCGCCGGCGCATCGTTGATCCCGTCGCCGACCATGGCCAGCGGCGACTGGGCATGAAGCGCCATCACCGCCTGCACTTTATCCGCAGGCAGCAGCCCGGCGCGGAACGCCAGCCCCAGTTCGCTGGCAATAGCCGCCGCCGCGCGCGGATTGTCGCCGGTCAGTATGATTCCCTGAACGCCTAACTGATGGAGTTCATCCACCGCCTGGCGAGCATCATCGCGTAGCGTATCGCGCAGCGCCACAATCCCCAGCAGCGCCTCATCGCGCATCACCAGCACCACGGTTTGCCCCGCGCTCTCCAGCTGCTGAATAGGTTCATCGTACTGTGGATCGCGATTTTTACCCGCGGCGCAAATCAGCACCTGACGTCCTTCAACCTGCGCCTCAATGCCGGAGCCGGCCAGCGCGCGCTGGCCGCTTGCCGGCGGAATGACCAGCTGGCGCTGCTCCGCCTCACGTACGACCGCCTGGGCTAACGGGTGGCTGGAGCCTTGCTCCACGGCGGCCGCCAGCGCCAGCAGATCGTTTTCGCCGATGTCTGCGGTCGTCATCACCGCGGTGACGCGCGGCTGGCCGATGGTCAGGGTGCCGGTTTTATCAAACGCCACCTGGCGCACGCGGCCCAGCTGCTCCAGCGCCGCGCCGCCTTTAATCAGCGCGCCGCGACGCGCCGCCACCGCCAGCCCGGAGGTAATCGCCGCCGGGGTTGAGATCACCAGCGCGCACGGACAGCCAATCAGCAGCAGCGTTAAACCTTTATAGATCCACGGCAGCCATGCGCCCGCAAACAGCAGCGGCGGAACAATGGCCACCAGCAGCGCGACGACCATAATCGCCGGGGTATAGATGCGGCTAAAGCGATCGATAAAGCGCTCAATCGGCGCGCGGCGCTCTTCCGCTTCTTCAATCAGCTTAAGGATACGATCGATAGCGCTGTCGCCCGGTTCGGAGATCACCGTCAGCTGTACCAGACGATCGACGCTGGTCGCGCCGGCCGCCACGCGTTCCCCGGCGTTACGCTCCACCGGTACGGATTCACCGGTTAGCGCGCTCTCATCGAAGCTGGCGAAGGGCGAGAGCAGCTGGCCATCGGCGGGCAGGCGGCCTCCGGCGGCGACTTCAATCACGTCGCCGGGGCGCAGGTCGCGCTGGGCTACGGTTTCACGCACGCCGTCGCGCACGCGGATTGCCGTGTCGGGTTTCAGCGCCATCAAGGCGCTGACGCCTTGCCGCGCGCGGCTGGCGGCCCAGCCCTCAAGACGTTCGCCGATTAAGAACAGCAGCAGGACCATCGCCGCTTCGGCGGTGGCGCCGATAAACAGCGCGCCGATGGCTGCGACGCTCATCAGGGTTTCAATGGCGAACCAGCTTCCGCTTTTGATCAGGCGTATTGCTTGCCGGGCGACCGGCCACAGGCCGACCAGCGTGGTTGCGATGAAGGCGATTTCGCCCAGAGGCGGGCTGAACTGCTCCAGCCCCCAGCTGAGCGCCATCATGGCGACGAGGGTGAGGAGCGGCAGATTCTCGCGCAGCCAAGAGGTGGGCTCCTCTGCCCGTGGCGCGTTTTCATCACGCAGCTGATAGCCCGCGGCGCGCACGGCGCTTTCGATCTGCGGACGGACATTGCCCTCGGCGTTGACCAGCAGCTTTTCGGTGGCGAACAGTACCTGCACCTGGCTGACCCCCGGCACCTGGCGAACGGCGGTTTCGACCTTGCGGGCGCAGGCCGCGCAGTCCATGCCTTCTACCAGCCAGCTAAAGCGCGCGTGACTCAGCGCATCGTTTTCAGCGGCGGTTTCGCTGCTGCAGGCGGGGTCCGCGCAGCAGCTTTCCGCAGGCTGCGCGGCAGGGGTAAATTTTAACGATGAGAAGTGTGGGACTTTTTTATCCTGCGATTCTGGAGCCGACATAGGACCCTCCGGGTAATGATAATTTTCTCATTACCCGCAGGATACACTCTGGAGTCGACTCCAGAGTCAAGCGCTTAATTACAAATAGAGCGCGCGGACGATCAGGAAGTGCCCGGCGAAGTAAAATGCTGAGGAGATCGCGTTGTCAGCGCGGAAGCGGCGGCGATAATGGCTAATGAGCCAGACCGCGTTGCCGAGCAGCAGGGATGCCGCGCCAGCGAAGCCGGACAGGGCGGTATCCGTCGGGCGGGCGAACCACAGCTCACCGGCCAGCCAGACCATCACCAGCGTCATCGCGATAAAGGTAAACACCGGCATCCGCATCTCTTCCAGACGCGTCCAGATAATCGCCAGCAGCAGCGCGCCGAGGATCAGCAGCACCAGCGGCAGCGGCCAGAAGAAAGATAGCGTCAGCTGGCTGGCAAACCAGATGGTGTAGAGCAGATGCGAGAGAAAGAACGCCCCCACGGCGTACATTACCCGCTGCCGCGGCAGCAGGGTCAGCGCATCGCCGACCAGCGAGGCGCAAAGCCCGGCCAGCACCAGATAGCTGATGGCGTTAAACATCGGCGCTTGCCAGGCCAGTAACAGAAGCAGGATCAGCGTGACGGGTTTAAACACCCAGCGACGCCAGGCAGGCCCACGATAGGACGCATCGACGTAAAGCCATGCGGAGAAACAGACAGCAATAAATGACCAAAGCATAGTAAGTCCCTGTATCTGTTATCATTACGTAAGTGATTGTACTTACAGTACTGAATCTCAGTGTAGTGGTTTGCAGAGGAAGATGACAATGATAATCAAGCCACAGTATGCTTATTCCTGATAATTCCTGGGGGCAAGGTGAATGAGTAAAGTTCCGCTGTTTTTTATGGTTGCCGTTGCCATCATTGCGGTTGCCGCGTCGTATCGCTATGTGCAGCAGCGTCGGGAAAAAATGGATAACGATGCCGCGCCGCTGTTGCAAAAACGGGTGGTGGTGAGCAATAAGCGGGAGAAGGTGATTAACGATCGCCGTTCGCGCCAGCAGACGGTGACGCCTGCCGGCAGCGAAATGCGTTATGAAGCAAGCTTCAGGCCGGAAAGCGGCGGGCTGGAAGTGGTTTTTCGTCTGCAGGCGCCGCAGTATCATGCGCTAAGCGTCGGCGATAAGGGCGTCCTGAGCTATAAAGGTTCGCGGTTTATGGGCTTTACGCCAGACCCCTGAACCTTTTCCTGGCATTACTTCTTCTTCAGGGTCGCCTTGAGCTTTTTCTGCCAGGCGACCAGTTCGAACACGCCGAAGATGAAAATACGAATCTGCTCGAAGCGCCCCAGCGGCGGCATCTCTTTCGTCTGCGTCGCCTTGAGCAGCGTCAGCTGCAGGCCGTGCATCAGAATCATAAAGATCAGCGCTACGTTAACGAAGATGTTCAGCGGTTTTGGGAACGGTTGAAACAGGTTCAGCAATAAAAACGCCCACACGCACAGCATCAGCAAGCGGCCAAAATTAATCAGCATGGTTTTCTCCTTGGGCCTCACGTTGATAGAGACGGTAGGCGACCTGTCCGGCCACTTTTTCACGATAGACGTGCCAGTTCATCGGCACCGGCGGTAAACCGTTTTCGACTTCACTCTCAATGTAGACAAGCGCTTCATCGCTAAGCCAGCCGTTGTTTTCCAGCAGCTTTAGCGTCTCTTCAAGCAGTCCTTTACGAAACGGGGGATCGACAAACACGATGTGATGCGGCGTGCCCGCCTGAGCAAGAAACGCTAAAGTATTGGTATTGACCACTTTAGCGTTGCTGGCTTTGAGGGTCGCCAGATTTTTTTGCAGCTGCTGCGCGACGCCGCGTTCCATTTCCAGCAGCGTGGCGCTGGCCGCATAGCGGGAGAGGGCTTCAAGGCCCAGCGCGCCGCTGCCGGCGAAGCAGTCGAGGCAGTTCGCGTCAACGATCGACGGCGCCAGCCAGTTAAATAGCGTTTCGCGCACCCGGTCGGTGGTCGGGCGCAGACCCGGGCTCTCCGGCACCGGGAGTTTACGGCCCCGCCATTGCCCGCCGATAATACGGATCTGGCCGCTGCCCGCGTGGTTTGGTTTCTTCATCTCTTTGCTCAAGTCTCAACTTCCGGGCTGCTATTCTAACGATCGGCGGCGGTTGACGAAACCTTAATCCGGGGGCGGTGATGCGAGTTAAGTTAAGTGGTAGACTATCCGACTAATTTCATCATTTTTCAGCTTCCGCTACCTACTGGCCGAAGCTGTGCCATGAATTAACAGCGAGGAGTGTAGTCGCAAATGGCGAAAGACAAAAAACGTGGCTTCTTTTCCTGGCTGGGCTTTGGTCAAAAAGAACAGGCGCAGGAAAGCGAAACAGAACAAAAAGTAGAAGCCCAGCAAGAGGTTGAAGAACCGGCTCAGGAAAGCGAAGCGCCTGCGGTTGCGCCGGAAACGGTCGACGCCACTGCGACAGAGAAACAGGATGCCGAAGCCTTTGCCGCCGAGGTGGTTGAGGTGACCGAGCAGGTTGTGGAGAGCGAACAGCCGCAGGCGGTTGTCGAATCCCCGGCGGTTGAGGAGATAGCGGAGCAGCCCGCGGTTGAAGAGACGGTCGCTGAGCCGCTGGTGGAAGAGGTCATCGCCGAGCCGGTAGTGGCTGAAGCCGTCGCTGAACAGACGCCGGAAGAGGTCATTACCGAACCGGAAACGGCAGTTCTTGAAGAAACCGCCGTTGACCAGCCGGAACCAGACGAAACGGTAGAAGAGGCTGAGGCCGATATCACCGATGAAGAGCTGGAAGCACAGGCTCTGGCGGCGGCCGATGCGGCAGAAAACGCCGTTGAAGTGGTGCCGGACGAAACCGTCGTGACGCCGTTAGAGCAGGAAAAACCGACCAAAGAAGGTTTCTTCGCCCGCCTCAAACGCAGCCTGGTAAAAACCAAACAGAACCTCGGTTCCGGATTTATCAGTCTGTTCCGCGGTAAGAAAATCGACGATGATCTGTTTGAAGAGCTGGAAGAGCAGCTGCTGATTGCCGATGTCGGCGTGGAAACCACGCGTAAGATCATCACGCGTCTTACCAACGACGCCAGCCGCAAGCAGCTGCGCGACGCCGAGGCGCTGTACGGCCTGCTGAAAGAAGAGATGGGCGATATTCTGGCGAAAGTGGATGAGCCGCTGAACGTAGAAGGCAAAACGCCGTTTGTGATTCTGATGGTCGGCGTCAACGGCGTCGGTAAAACCACCACCATCGGCAAGCTGGCGCGTCAGTTCGAGCAGCAGGGCAAGTCGGTGATGCTGGCGGCGGGGGATACCTTCCGCGCGGCGGCGGTTGAGCAGCTCCAGGTTTGGGGGCAGCGCAACAATATTCCGGTGATTGCCCAGCACACCGGCGCGGATTCGGCATCGGTCATTTTCGACGCCATCCAGGCGGCGAAGGCGCGCAATATTGACGTCCTGATTGCCGATACCGCGGGTCGTCTGCAGAATAAATCGCACCTGATGGAAGAGCTGAAGAAGATTGTCCGCGTCATGAAAAAACTCGATGTCGATGCGCCGCATGAAGTTATGCTGACCATTGACGCCAGCACCGGGCAGAACGCGATTAGCCAGGCCAAACTGTTCCATGAGGCGGTTGGACTGACCGGTATTACCTTGACTAAGCTGGATGGGACCGCCAAGGGCGGGGTTATCTTCTCGGTTGCCGATCAGTTCGGTATTCCGATTCGCTACATCGGTGTTGGCGAACGTATTGAAGATCTGCGTCCGTTTAATGCGGGCGACTTTATTGAGGCACTTTTTGCCCGAGAGGATTAAAAATGATTCGCTTTGAACAAGTCAGCAAAGCCTATCTCGGTGGGAGACAAGCGCTGCAGGGGGTGACTTTCCATCTGCAGGCGGGCGAGATGGCGTTTCTGACCGGCCATTCCGGCGCGGGGAAAAGTACCCTGCTGAAGCTTATCTGCGGTATCGAACGGCCCAGCGCCGGCAAAATCCTTTTCGGCGGCCATGATATTAGCCGCCTGAAGAGCCGCGAGGTGCCGTTTTTGCGCCGTCAGATTGGCATGATTTTCCAGGACCACCATCTGCTGATGGACCGAACCGTTTACGATAATGTAGCGATCCCGCTGATTATCGCCGGCGCCAGCGGGGATGACATCCGTCGTCGCGTCTCGGCGGCGCTGGATAAAGTCGGGCTGCTGGACAAAGCGAAAAACCTGCCGATTCAGCTTTCAGGCGGGGAACAACAGCGCGTGGGCATCGCCCGCGCGGTGGTGAACAAACCTGCGGTCCTGCTGGCGGATGAACCGACCGGTAACCTCGACGAGGCGCTGTCGGAAGGGATCTTACGTCTGTTTGAAGAGTTTAACCGCGTTGGGGTGACGGTGCTGATGGCGACGCATGACCTGGGGCTTATCTCCAGTCGTCCGTACCGCGTCCTGTCCCTCAGCGAGGGGCATATGCATGGAGGCCACATCGGTGAATAAGCGCGAGGCAATGAACCACATTCGCCGATTCGGCAATCGATTCGACCGTTTCCGCAATGCGGGCGGAGCGGGCGGTAGCGGCGGGCGCAATGCGTCGAAGCGGCCAAAAGCGGCGCCGAATCCGGCTTCCCGCAAGAGCAACGTATTCAATGAACAGGTGCGCTACGCCTGGCACGGCGCGCTACAGGATCTGAAAAGCACGCCGCTGGCGACGTTTCTGACGGTGATGGTGATCGCCATTTCATTGACCCTGCCAAGCGTGTGCTACATGGTCTACAAAAACGTCAGCACCGCGGCGTCGCAGTATTATCCCACGCCGCAAATCACCGTCTATCTGGAAAAAACGCTGGATGACGACGCCGCTGCGCGGGTAGTCGGCCAGCTGCAGGCGGAGCAGGGCGTCGAGAAGGTTAACTATCTGTCGCGCGATGAAGCCCTTGGCGAATTCCGCAACTGGTCAGGCTTCGGCGGCGCGCTGGATATGCTGGAAGAGAACCCGCTGCCGGCGGTGGCGATCGTGGTGCCGAAGATTGATTTCCAGAGCGTTGAAGCGCTGAACACGCTGCGCGACCGCGTGAGCCACGTGCAGGGCGTTGATGAAGTGCGTATGGATGACAGCTGGTTTGCGCGGCTCTCGTCGCTGACCGGGCTGGTCGGACGCGTTTCGGCGATGATCGGCGTACTGATGGTGGCGGCGGTCTTCCTGGTGATCGGCAACAGCGTGCGTCTGAGCATCTTCGCCCGCCGCGATACCATTAACGTGCAGAAACTGATTGGCGCGACCGATGGCTTTATTCTGCGTCCGTTCCTTTACGGCGGGGCGCTGCTGGGGTTCTCCGGCGCGTTTCTGTCGCTGATCCTGTCGGAAATTATGGTCATGCGCCTGTCGTCGGCGGTCACCGAAGTGGCGAAAGTCTTCGGCACGCAGTTTGAACTCAGCGGCTTAGGCTTTGACGAGTGCCTGCTGATGCTGATTGTTTGCTCGATGATTGGCTGGGTCGCCGCCTGGCTGGCAACCGTTCAACATTTACGTCACTTTACTCCCGAGTAGTAAAAATCTGGTATAATCTTTCCCTGCACTGAATATCTCTCTGCAGGGAAAGAGTCCCTGTCGACGCTTCCCTAAACTTCATAACCATGTCACATTTTGTGCGTAATCTATTCACATCATTGCATGGAACTTGTGGATAAAATCACTGTCTGATACTAATGTGAGTGATATTCTCGTTGCTCATCAATGCTGGCATGTTTGTTGCTCCGTTGTGAGGACAGAAAGATGCCAGAAGATATCGATTGAGAGGATTTGAATGACCAAAGATATGCAAACTTTAGCCTTAGCCCCCGTTGGTAACCTGGAATCGTACATCCGGGCTGCTAACACTTGGCCGATGTTATCGGCTGATGAAGAGCGGGAGCTTGCTGAAAAGCTGCATTACCAGGGCGATCTGGAAGCAGCGAAAAAGCTGATCCTGTCTCACCTGCGCTTTGTTGTTCATATTGCTCGTAACTACTCGGGCTATGGCCTGCCGCAGGCGGATCTGATTCAGGAAGGCAACATTGGCCTGATGAAAGCCGTGCGCCGTTTTAACCCGGAAGTGGGCGTGCGTCTGGTTTCCTTCGCCGTGCACTGGATCAAAGCGGAAATTCATGAATACGTGCTGCGTAACTGGCGTATCGTGAAGGTCGCGACCACGAAAGCACAGCGTAAGCTGTTCTTTAACCTGCGCAAAACCAAGCAGCGTCTGGGCTGGTTTAACCAGGATGAAGTCGAAATGGTGGCCCGCGAGCTGGGCGTGTCGAGCAAAGACGTGCGTGAGATGGAGTCACGTATGGCGGCGCAGGACATGACCTTCGACATGTCGTCGGATGATGAGTCCGATAGCCAGCCGATGGCGCCGGTGCTCTATCTGCAGGATAAAACGTCTAACTTTGCCGACGGCATTGAAGACGATAACTGGGAAGAGCAGGCGGCAAACAAGCTGACCGACGCGATGCAGGGTCTTGACGAACGTAGCCAGGACATCATCCGCGCCCGCTGGCTGGACGAAGACAACAAGTCCACGCTGCAGGAGCTGGCAGACCGCTACGGCGTGTCGGCTGAACGTGTACGTCAGCTTGAAAAGAACGCCATGAAAAAACTGCGCGCCGCTATCGAAGCCTAATCTGAGCGCCAGTCCCCCGATAACGCCCCACATTACGATGGGGCGTTTTGTTTTTCTGCCTCCGCCAGCGCCTGCGGGCAGTGCATTTTCAGACACTCAAGCAGGACGTTGAACGCCGGTTCCATCTGCGTTTCCGGCTGCGAAGCAAAACCCATCAACAGCCCTTTCTTCCGCTGCGCCGTCAGGTAATAGCGCGACAGCGGACGCACTAAAATATGGCGCGCGTTGGCATCGCGGGCAATCGCCACGTCATCCGCCTCATCCGGCAAATTCAGGATCAAATGCAGTCCGGCATTATCGCTGAAGTCCGACAGCGCGTGCGGCCCGCAGTGCCGCTGAATCAGCTCGGTCAAAAAGACGCGACGGCGGCTGTAGAGCAGGCGCATGCGGCGAATATGCGCCGAGTAATGACCGGCGTTGATAAATTCCGCCAGCGCCAGCTGAATAAGCGAATGGCCGCCGCGGTAGAGCTCGGCGTGGGCGTTTTTGAGTTCAGCCGCCAGCGGGCGAGGCAGCACGACGTAGCCCAGCCGCAGCCCCGGGTAGAGCGTTTTACTGAACGTACCGACGTAGACCACCGGCGCTTCGGGGACTAAGCCCTGTAGCGCCGGGATCGGCTGGCCGGAAAAGCGAAACTCGCTGTCGTAATCATCTTCCACAATCCAGCTGCCGTGCTGATGGGCCAGGGTGAGCAGGCGCTGTCGGCGCTCAAGGCTCATTACCGCGCCAAGGGGGTACTGATGGGATGGCGTAACGAAGATCAGCCGCGGCGCTTCGGCTATGCTTTCGGGCGGACACAGGCCGCTGGCATCAACCACTACGGGCTCGGCCCGCACTTCATTCATCGCCAGCACATGGCGAATGCCCCAGTAGGACGGCTCCTCCACCCAGGCGAGATCGCCGCGGTCGCACAGCATGCGGGTGATCAGGTCGATAGCCTGGTGGATCCCTTCAGTAATAAGAATTTGATCTGCCTGGCACTGAACGCCGCGCGCTACTCTCAGATAGTCCACCAACGCGTGCTGCAGCTCGGCCGTTCCGCCGTTACAGCTATAGCTGAGCTGTTCGGGTTTTGGACGGCGGCTGATACGCGCCTGGATTTTACTGAACAGCGGGTGGGGAAACGCATTGACGTCCGGTACGCCGGGGATAAACGCCCCCCACTGACGCGGACTGGCGCTGATGTGCCCCAGCAGATGCTGGCCGCGCCGGGAGATGGGCGCGCTGGCTGCTGGCGCAGGGCTGCTTTCACTGGCGCTGCTGGCGGGAAGAAACATATCGGGCAGCGTTTTCGCGACGAATGTTCCGCTGCCGCGACGGGACACGACGTACCCCTCAGCCAGCAATTGTTCGTAAACTGTTAAAATTGTGTTGCGCGACATTCTCAGCTCTCCCGCCAGATCCCGTGAAGGGGGCAGGCGGCTATGGGGCGGGAGAGAACCATCCAGAATGGCGTGGCGAATCGCCTTGTAAAGGCGCTTGTGCAGGAGCGGGTCGGTTTCTTTCTGCAATCTGACCAGCACCAGGTCTGCGATAAGCGAACGCAATTGGATCCCTCAGATAATCTGAATTGGTACTCGATTATAGGGCCAAATCCTGTGTAAATAAACGACATAGTTTCGGATTTGTTGCGATAACGTGACACACATGACAGGAGATTCTCGGTGAAAAGTTCAGAACTGAATCAGCGTCGCCAGCAGGCGACTCCGCGCGGCGTAGGGGTGATGTGCAGCTACTTTGTTGAGAAAGCGGAGAACGCTACGCTGTGGGATATTGAAGGGAATGAGGTGATCGATTTCGCCGCCGGCATCGCGGTGCTGAATACCGGCCATCGCCACCCCAAAATCGTTGCCGCCGTTGAACAGCAGCTGCAGGCCTTTACCCACACGGCTTACCAGATTGTCCCGTACGAAAGCTATGTCACGCTGGCCGAGCGGATTAACGAACTGGCGCCGATTGACGGTCCGGCAAAAACGGCGTTCTTTACCACCGGGGCGGAAGCCGTTGAAAACGCGGTGAAAATCGCGCGCGCTTATACCGGCCGTCCGGGGTTGATTACCTTCGGCGGCGGCTTCCACGGCCGTACGTTTATGACCATGGCGCTGACCGGCAAAGTGGCGCCTTACAAGATTGGTTTCGGCCCGTTCCCGGGCTCGGTTTATCACGCCGTCTACCCTAACGCCGCCCATGGCATTACCACCGCCGACGCGATGAAGAGCCTGGAGCGCATTTTCAAAGCGGATATCGCGGCCGACCAGGTGGCGGCGATTGTGCTGGAGCCGATTCAGGGGGAAGGCGGCTTTAACGTTGCCCCGCCTGAGTTTATGCAGGCGCTGCGCGCGCTGTGCGATACCCACGGCATTCTGCTGATTGCCGATGAAGTACAAACCGGCTTTGCGCGCACCGGCAAGCTATTTGCGATGCAGCACTATGATGTGAAGCCTGACCTGATGACGATGGCCAAAAGCCTGGCCGGCGGTTTCCCGCTCTCCGGCGTGGTAGGTCGCGCCGAGGTGATGGATGCGCCTGCGCCGGGCGGTCTGGGCGGCACCTATGCCGGTAACCCGCTGGCGGTCGCGGCCGCACACGCGGTGCTGGACGTGATTGAAGAAGAACAGCTGTGCCAGCGCGCTGAGCGCTTAGGCAGCCATCTGAAAGAGGTGCTGAATCAGGCGCGTCAAAGCTGCCCGGCGATTGCTGACGTACGCGGCCAGGGGTCGATGGTGGCGGTAGAGTTTAACGATCCGCAAACCGGCGAGCCGTCGGCGGAGATCACCCGTCAAATCCAGCAACAAGCCCAGGAGAACGGCCTGCTGCTGCTGAGCTGCGGCGTCTATGGCAACGTCATTCGCTTCCTCTATCCGTTAACGATTCCGGATGCGCAGTTTACGAAAGCGCTGGATATTCTGGCCCGCGTGCTGAAGGGCTAGTCAGTCTTACATCCAGTTGCGGCGGCAGGGAAGCCCAACAGAAACAGGAAGCCGCAGTCTGGTTATTCATGCTCAGCGTGAGTGGTATTTCACCCTGATATCACCTTTTTTCCGGCGGCGCACGCTGCCGGAATAAAACGGAAAATATTATGTCTGACAACTCCACCTTTTCTCCGGCTCTGACGAGCCGGGAGCGTACCGCTGTACCTGCAAAATCCCTCAGTTTCATTGAAGGCGTGTCGATGATCGTCGGCACCAATATCGGCGCTGGGGTGCTATCCATCGCCTATGCCTCCAGCAAAGCGGGCTTTCTGCCGCTGCTGTTTTGGCTGATTGTGGTCGGTAGCCTGACGACCATCACCATGCTCTACGTGGCGGAATCGACGCTGCGCACGCGTAAGCATCTGCAGCTTAGCGGCCTGTCGCAGCGCTACGTCGGCCGCTTTGGCGCGCTGATGATGTTCCTCTCCGTTTGCGTCAACAGCGTCGGCGCGCTGACGGCTTATATGACCGGCAGCGGTAAACTCCTGCATTCGTTATTCGGCATCTCGCCGGCCCTGGGCAGCGCGCTGTTTTTTATTCCGGCGGCCGGGGTGCTTTATCTTGGCCTGAAGGCGATTGGCCGGGGTGAGAAATTCATCAGTATCGGCATGGTCGTTATGATAACCATTTTGGTTGCCGCGACGTTGCTGAAAGAGACCGCCAGCGTCGGTTATTTGCTGGACGGCAACTGGCTGTATATGGTGCCGGTATTTAACGTTGTCGCGTTCTGCTTCTCCGCGCAATATATCGTGCCGGAGATGGCGCGCGGCTTCGCCGATAAACCGGAGAAGCTGCCGAAGGCCATTATGGTGGGGATGTTATTAACCTTTTGCCTGCTGGCGCTGGTCCCGCTTTCGGTGATTGCATTAAGCGGGCTGGATAATATTTCTGATGTGGCAACCATTTCCTGGGGCAGGGCGCTCGGCGAGTGGGCTTTCTTCTCGGCAAATCTTTTTGCGCTCTGCGCGATGCTGACCTCCTATTGGGGGCTGGGCGGAAGCTTCCTGACCAATATTTTCGATCAGTTTCGCCTGGGCAACGACGAGCAGCCGTTCAAACGCTTTAAGGTGCTGTTAGTGGTCGCCGTGCCGCCTTTTATTCTGGCCTATAGCGGGATGGTGTCCTTCGTGAACGCGCTCTATTTTGCCGGGGTATTTAGCGGGGTGATTTTATCTATCATGCCGATCCTGATCCTCAAAGGCTCGCGTCGGCAGGGTGACATCATCCCCGGCTGGACCTGCCCGGCGCTAATCACGCATCCCTTAATCCAGATCTTCATCGTATTGCTCTATCTTTGCAGCGCCGCCTACGCCATCGCTTCGGCCTTTGGCTACCTGCCTGCGGGCTGGTAGTCGCGTTGCTCATGCCCCCGCGTTCGGTTTATTCCGGCGCGGGTTTTTATTTGTCACTTATCTGTTACATACTCCGCAATTTTATCGTTTCCAATTCTCCTGAATGACGGTATGTTTAGCATAGTGTGCTGCAAAAGCGCAGGCGGCAGACCCTAATCTAACTATCATATGCTTTTCTTATGTATCTAATTAGAATAATGCGCTAATAAACAACATCACAACAAATGCAAAAACCATAATAATGGGGAGCCTCAGGATGAATATGAAGGGTAAAGCGTTACTGGCAGGATGTATTGCCTTAATCATGAGCGGTGCGGCAATGGCCGAAGATATCAAAGTCGCCGTTGTTGGCGCGATGTCCGGTCCGGTAGCGCAGTACGGTGACCAGGAGTTTACTGGCGCAGAGCAGGCCATTGCCGATATCAACGCCAAAGGCGGCATCAAAGGCAATAAGCTGCAG
The DNA here is from genome assembly GCF_009025755.1 of Klebsiella sp. RCJ4. Lineage (NCBI taxonomy): Bacteria > Pseudomonadati > Pseudomonadota > Gammaproteobacteria > Enterobacterales > Enterobacteriaceae > Klebsiella > Klebsiella sp. RCJ4. The sequence goes on along the minus strand of NZ_WCIN01000042.1, from coordinate 102,758 downwards.
ATGGTAAAATACGACGACGCCTGTGACCCGAAACAAGCGGTTGCCGTCGCTAACAAAGTGATTAACGACGGTATCAAATACGTTATCGGCCACCTGTGCTCTTCTTCCACCCAGCCGGCGTCTGATATCTATGAAGATGAAGGCGTGCTGATGATCACCCCGGCGGCCACCGCGCCGGAGCTGACGGCTCGCGGCTATCATCTGATTCTGCGCACCACCGGTCTGGACTCCGATCAGGGGCCAACCGCTGCCAAATACATCCTGGAAAAAGTGAAGCCGCAGCGCATCGCGATTGTCCACGACAAACAGCAGTATGGCGAGGGCCTGGCCCGCGCGGTACAGGATAACCTGAAGAAGGGCGGCGCTAACGTGGTGTTCTTTGACGGTATCACCGCCGGTGAGAAAGACTTCTCTACCCTGGTGGCGCGTCTGAAGAAAGAGAATATCGACTTCGTCTACTACGGCGGCTACCACCCGGAGATGGGGCAGATCCTGCGTCAGTCTCGCGCCGCTGGCCTGAAAACGCAGTTTATGGGGCCGGAAGGGGTAGCGAACGTGTCCCTGTCTAATATCGCGGGCGCTTCTGCGGAAGGTATGCTGGTCACCAAGCCGAAAAACTACGACCAGGTTCCGGCGAACAAACCGATTGTGGATGCGATCAAAGCGAAGAAACAGGATCCAAGCGGCGCGTTCGTGTGGACCACCTATGCCGCGCTGCAGTCGCTGGAAGCGGGCCTGAATCAGTCAGAAGATCCGGCTGAAATCGCTAAATACCTGAAGGGCGCAACGGTCGACACCGTAATGGGGCCGCTCACCTGGAACGAGAAGGGCGATCTGAAGGGCTTCGAGTTCGGCGTGTTTACCTGGCATGCTAATGGTACGGCGACCGACGCCAAATAATTTAACCTGCGCCTTTCACGCCGCAGATGCGTTGTCTGCGCCCCTCAACCCCGGTCACTTACCGATGTAAGCTCCCGGGGATTTCGGGTCTTGACGCCTTTCTGCAACGCGAAATTCTTGGTTAAATCAGTTGATCCTTGCCTCTTCGCATAGGCGAGGAGAAAGGTAAAAGCAAAAAGGCAACGTAAGTTGCCTTTTTTAGTCGGTAGCCCGGGTAAGGCGTTACGCCGCAACCCGGGGAATGCGCCGGAGTTGATGCATTGGTGCGGTTTCTTCCCGGGTCGCGCTGCGCTTACCCGGGCTACAGGCTGGTGCGGTCTGGTTTTTTGTAGCCCGGATAAGGCGTTACGCCGCAACCCGGGAATGTTCAGCCTTCTTTCGCCGATTTATTGCTTTTTTACCCAACCGCCGGTTTGCGCGTTAAAGCCCAGCGCCTGCATAAACGCCGCCATCACGCCGCGGTCTTCCACGTCGGCATCCGCGATGCGCCAGCTGCTGATTTCAGGGTTATCCCTTAGCACCTCTTCCACTAAATATTGTCCGACGCCGCGACGGCGGGTCACTTCACGCACGCACAGCGCGCTGAGTTCGCCCTCAACGCCGTTTAGCGTTACGCGAACCGCGGCCAGCAGGCGCTCATTGAAGCGGGCGGCATAAATACGATGGCTTTCATCCAGAGCCAGCGCCGCAAGATCCTGCGACGGCCAGATTTTACCTAAGTCGATGCGATCCTGATCGCTGAAGTGCTGTAAACGAATAATGGTCAGTTTCATACGCGAGGGTCCAGTCAAAACAGAGGCGTTAGTGTATCCAAATTCCCTGCCAGGCGGAGCGCCGTTTTTTGCCTGTTCATCAGGGGATTCGTTTTCCTGGAAGGAGCAGGGTAGAGCAATTCATCATGGATCGAAAAATAAGCAGAATTTTAACCTGATATGTAGCGTTTTATTCCGCCTTATGTATCGTTATTTTATGCTGTTTACTGGACTTTTTTTGTTTATCTTCCAGCAAATACAGAATATTATCTTTGCTTAATCGCCTGAAAAATAGAGATTTTACTCTGTATTCAGGCAAAAAACCTCGCTAAACCATTAAAGATAATGGTAAAAGTAGCGTTGTTTAATAAAAGTACAGAATGCTTTTTAACCATAAAAATACAAAATATTTACACCACATCACGAACGGGGTTCTGCAGCATGAAAAGGAACGCGAAAACGGTTATCGCGGGGTTAGTCGCACTGGCGATGTCCCAGGCGGCTTTTGCCAAAGATATTAAGGTCGCCGTTGTTGGCGCGATGTCTGGCCCGGTAGCCCAGTGGGGCGATATGGAATTCAACGGCGCGCGCCAGGCGATCAAAGATATTAATGCCCAGGGCGGCATCAAGGGCGATAAGCTGGTTGCCGTGGAGTACGATGACGCCTGCGACCCGAAACAGGCCGTTGCGGTGGCGAACAAAATCGTCAATGACGGCATTCAGTACGTTATCGGCCACCTCTGCTCTTCTTCCACCCAGCCGGCATCCGATATCTATGAAGATGAAGGCATTCTGATGATCTCCCCGGGCGCGACCAACCCGGAGCTGACCCAGCGCGGCTATCAGTACATCATGCGTACCGCCGGTCTGGACTCTTCGCAGGGGCCAACCGCCGCAAAATACATCATGGAAACCGTCAAGCCGCAGCGTATTGCTATCATTCATGATAAGCAGCAGTACGGCGAAGGTCTGGCGCGTTCTGTCCAGGAGAGCCTGAAAAAAGGCGGCGCGAATATCGTCTTCTTCGACGGCATTACCGCCGGTGAAAAAGACTTCTCCGCGCTGCTGGCGCGCCTGAAAAAAGAGAATATCGACTTCGTTTACTACGGTGGCTACTACCCGGAAATGGGCCAGATGCTGCGCCAGGCGCGCTCCGTGGGCCTGAAAACCGTGTTTATGGGCCCGGAAGGCGTGGGTAACGCGTCGCTGTCCAACATCGCGGGCGATGCGGCGGAAGGCATGCTGGTGACGATGCCAAAACGCTATGACCAGGACCCGGCCAACAGCGCTATCGTTGACGCGCTCAAAGCCGAGAAGAAAGACCCGAGTGGTCCGTATGTCTGGATCACCTACGCCGCCGTGCAGTCGCTGGCGCAGGCGATGGACCGGGCCGGAAGCCAGGAGCCGCTGGATTTAATCAAAGATCTAAAAGCTCACGGCGCGAAAACCGTAATTGGGCCGCTGAATTGGGACGAAAAAGGCGATTTGAAGGGATTTGAATTTGGTGTCTTCCAGTGGCACGCGGACGGGTCATCCACCCTCGCGAAATAAGCCATAAGACAAGTTATCCCACCGCCCGTGCAAAGCGGGCGGGTAGAAAAAGGTTACCTTATGTCCGAGCAGTTTCTCTATTTTCTGCAGCAGATGTTTAACGGCGTCACGCTGGGAAGCACCTATGCGCTGATTGCCATCGGCTATACCATGGTGTACGGCATTATCGGTATGATCAACTTCGCCCACGGCGAGGTCTATATGATTGGCAGCTACGTCTCCTTCATGATCATTGCCGCCCTGATGATGGTGGGTATCGATACCAGCTGGCTGCTGGTTGCCGCCGGATTCGTCGGCGCTATCGTGATTGCCAGCGCCTACGGCTGGAGTATCGAACGCGTGGCCTACCGGCCGGTGCGCAGCTCAAAACGCCTGATTGCGCTGATCTCCGCCATCGGGATGTCCATCTTCCTGCAAAACTACGTCAGCCTGACGGAAGGTTCGCGCGATGTCGCGCTGCCGAGCCTGTTCAACGGCCAGTGGACGGTAGGCAGCAGCGATAACTTCACCGCCACTATCACCACCATGCAGCTGGTTATCTGGGTCGTGACGTTTATCGCCATGCTGGCGCTGACGCTGTTTATCCGCTATTCCCGCATGGGGCGCGCCTGCCGCGCCTGCGCTGAAGACCTGAAAATGGCCAGCCTGCTCGGCATCAACACCGACCGGGTGATTGCGCTGACGTTTGTGATCGGCGCGGCAATGGCGGCGGTTGCCGGCGTTCTGCTCGGTCAGTTCTACGGCGTAATCAACCCGTACATCGGCTTTATGGCCGGGATGAAGGCCTTCACCGCCGCGGTGTTGGGCGGCATCGGCAGCATTCCCGGGGCGATGATCGGCGGGCTGATCCTCGGTATCGCCGAAGCGCTCTCTTCTGCCTATCTCAGTACGGAATATAAAGACGTTGTCTCCTTCGCGCTGCTGATCCTGGTTCTGCTGGTGATGCCTACCGGTATCCTGGGCCGTCCGGAGGTAGAAAAAGTATGAAACCGATGCATTTTGCGATGGCGCTGCTGTCCGCGGTGATGTTCTTTATCCTGGCGGGCGTCTTTATGGGCGTGCAGCTGGAGCTTGACGGCACGAAGCTGGTGGTGGATACCGCCGCCGATATCCGCTGGCAGTGGATCTTTATCGGAACCGCAGTGGTCTTCTTCTTCCAGCTGCTGCGTCCCGTTTTCCAGAAAACCATGAAGAACGTCTCCGGGCCGAAGTTTATTCTGCCGGCTATCGACGGTTCGACGGTAAAACAGAAGCTGTTCCTGATCGCCCTGCTGGTTATCGCCGTGGCGTGGCCGTTTATGGTGTCGCGCGGAACGGTGGATATCGCTACCCTGACGATGATCTATATCATCCTCGGCCTGGGCCTTAACGTGGTGGTGGGGCTTTCCGGCCTGCTGGTGCTGGGCTACGGCGGTTTCTACGCCATCGGCGCCTATACCTTCGCGCTGCTGAACCACTATTACGGTCTGGGCTTCTGGACCTGCCTGCCGCTGGCGGGGCTGGTTTCGGCGGCGGCGGGCTTCCTGCTTGGCTTCCCGGTCCTGCGCCTGCGCGGCGACTATCTGGCGATTGTCACGCTTGGCTTTGGCGAAATCGTGCGCATCCTGCTGCTTAACAACACCGAAATAACCGGTGGCCCGAACGGCATCAGCCAGATCCCGAAACCGACGCTGTTCGGCCTTGAATTTAGCCGCAGCGCCCGCGAAGGCGGCTGGGATACGTTCAGCAACTTCTTCGGCGTGAAGTACGATCCCTCCGATCGCGTGATTTTCCTCTACCTGGTCGCTCTGCTGCTGGTGGTGTTAAGCCTGTTCGTGATTAACCGCCTGCTGCGTATGCCGCTGGGCCGCGCGTGGGAAGCGCTGCGCGAAGATGAGATTGCCTGCCGCTCGCTGGGCCTCAGCCCGACGCGCATCAAGCTGACCGCCTTTACCATCAGCGCCGCGTTTGCCGGTTTTGCCGGCACCCTGTTCGCCGCCCGGCAGGGCTTCGTCAGTCCGGAATCCTTTACCTTCGCCGAGTCGGCCTTTGTGCTGGCGATTGTGGTTCTCGGCGGTATGGGCTCCCAGTTCGCGGTGATCCTGGCGGCGGTTCTGCTGGTCGTTTCGCGCGAGCTGATGCGTGATTTCAATGAATACAGCATGCTGATGCTGGGTGCGCTGATGGTACTGATGATGATCTGGCGTCCGCAGGGGCTTCTGCCGATGACCCGTCCGCAGCTGAAGCTGAAAAATGGGCAGGCCAAAGAAGGAGAGCAGGCATGAGTCAGCCATTATTATCCGTAAACGGTCTGATGATGCGTTTTGGCGGCCTGCTGGCGGTCAACAACGTGTCGCTGGAGCTGCGCGAGCGGGAAATCGTTTCGCTTATCGGCCCTAACGGCGCGGGCAAAACCACCGTTTTTAACTGTCTGACCGGTTTCTATAAGCCAACCGGCGGTACCATTATGCTGCGCGACCAGCATCTGGAAGGGCTGCCGGGCCAGCAGATTGCCCGTATGGGCGTAGTGCGAACGTTCCAGCACGTGCGTCTGTTCCGCGAAATGACGGTGATTGAAAACCTGCTGGTGGCGCAGCATCAGCAGCTGAAAACCGGGGTTTTCTCCGGCCTGCTGAAGACGCCGTCCTTCCGCCGCGCCCAGAGCGAAGCGCTGGACCGCGCCGCGACCTGGCTTGAACGTATTGGCCTGCTTGAGCACGCCAACCGGCAGGCCAGTAACCTGGCCTACGGCGACCAGCGCCGTCTGGAGATTGCCCGCTGTATGGTGACCCAGCCGGAAATCCTGATGCTGGATGAGCCCGCGGCGGGGCTAAACCCGAAAGAGACCAAAGAGCTGGACGAGCTGATCGTCGAGCTGCGCAGCCATCACAACACCACCATCCTGCTGATTGAGCACGATATGAAGCTGGTGATGGGCATTTCCGACCGTATTTACGTGGTAAACCAGGGCACGCCGCTGGCCAACGGTACGCCGGAAGAGATCCGCAACAACCCGGACGTGATCCGCGCCTATTTAGGTGAAGCATAATGGTGGTGACGCATAAGATGGAAAAAGTGATGTTATCTTTTGACAACGTCAGCGCGCATTACGGCAAAATCCAGGCGCTGCACAACGTCAGTCTGCATATCAATCAGGGAGAGATTGTCACCCTGATTGGCGCCAACGGCGCGGGGAAAACCACGCTACTGGGTACCCTGTGCGGCGACCCGCGCGCCTCCAGCGGCCGCGTGGTTTTCGACGGTAAAGATATTACCGACTGGCAGACGGCGAAAATCATGCGCGAAGCGGTGGCGATTGTGCCGGAAGGGCGCCGCGTTTTCTCGCGGATGACGGTGGAAGAGAACCTGGCGATGGGCGGTTTTTTTGCCGACCGCGACCAGTTCCAGACCCGCATCAAATGGGTGTATGAGCTGTTTCCGCGCCTGCATGAGCGCCGGGTTCAGCGGGCGGGCACCATGTCCGGCGGCGAGCAGCAGATGCTGGCTATCGGGCGCGCGCTGATGAGCCAGCCGCGCCTGCTGCTGCTGGATGAGCCTTCGCTCGGTCTGGCGCCGATTATCATTCAGCAAATCTTCGATACCATCGAACAGCTGCGCGAGCAGGGAATGACCATCTTCCTCGTCGAGCAGAACGCCAACCAGGCGCTGAAGCTGGCCGACCGCGGCTACGTGCTGGAAAACGGTCACGTGGTGCTTGAGGATACCGGCGACGCGCTGCTGGCGAATGAAGCGGTACGCAGCGCCTATCTGGGCGGGTAGCGAAGACAAAACGCCCGGCATCTGCCGGGCGTTTTACTTGATTCCTACAGCTCCAGAGAGCGTTTCCATAGCATAAAATCATACTGTTCGAGCGCATCCGCTTTGGTGCGCCAGGTCCCACTGGCGGTGGCGATGATTTTCTCAAACAGGCCGTCGGCGATGTCCGCCAGCGGCGTGCCTTCGATAATCGGCCCGCAGTCATAATCGATAATATCCGGCATCTTTTTCGCCAGCGCGGAGTTGGTTGAAACCTTAAGCACCGGAACGATAGGGTTCCCCGTCGGCGTACCCAACCCGGTTGAGAAGATCACCACGTTGCACCCCGCCGCGACCAGGCCCGTTACCGCGTCCACATCGTTGCCCGGCGTGCAGACCAGCGAAAGGCCGCTTTCTCCCATCGGTTCGGCGTAGTCGCATACCGCGCTTACCGGCGCTCTGCCGCCTTTTTTCGCCGCGCCGGCGGATTTTATCGCGTCAGTGATCAGCCCATCGGCAATGTTTCCCGGGCTGGGGTTATCGGCGATGGTGGTGCCGAAGAAGTTCGCGACATGCTCATAGTTTTTCATCAGCGACAAAAACTTCTCTTTCAGCTCGCGGGTCGCGCAGCGTTGCACGATATCCCCTTCCGCGCCGCACAGCTCGGGGAATTCCGCCAGCCCCGACGCGCCGCCGAGGGCGACAAGACGATCCGACACTTCGCCCATCGCCGGGTTAGCGCTGATCCCCGAGAACCCGTCAGAAGCGCCGCACTTCACGCCGATTTTGAGGTGGGAGAGCGGGACGTCCTGCCGCTCGGCGACGGGGGCTTCGCGGATCGCGTTATAGGTTTCGGTCAACGCATCCTGCATCATTTTTTCTTCGCTACTCCAGTCCTGCTGCCTGAAGTAAATAATCGGTTTGTTGAAATTCGGGTTGCGCTTCGCCAGCGCGGCGTTGAAATCAACAATTCGCGCTTTTTCACAGCCGAGGGCGAAGACCGTCACGCCAAGAACGTTAGGATGATCGGAATAGGCGGCCAGCACGTCGCACATCGTCATGCTGTCCGAGGTGGCGCCGCCGCAGCCGGAATTGACGGTAATACAGCGGATGCCGTCAAGATGCGGGAAGGGCAGATGCCGGGTATCGTTTAATGCTCCTGCCGACGTCACCTGGCGAGCAAAATTTTTCAGGCCGTTATTGGCGTAGCCGAGGGCGTCGTTCAGCGCATCGGTGACGCGCTGAACGTTGCGGTTTTCACAGAATACCAGCGGAATGACCAGCCAGTAGTTCGCGGTGGCGACCCGGCCATCTTCGCGCACGATCCCCTTGAAAGTCCGCTGCTGCCAGGCGGAAACATCCGGCTGCTGCCAGTCATAGGGCGCGACGTCGTCAAGAGAAACCGGGGCCGCGTAGTGTTTGATATTCTCAGTGGTAATGGCTTCGCCGCGGGTGATGGGGCGCGTCGCTTTGCCGACCGGTACGCCGTACAGCGACACGATATCGCCGGGCGCAATATCCTCGGTGGCGAATTTATGTTTGGCTTTGACATCGCTACGCAGAACGTAGGCTTCATCGTTCCAGTGAACCCGCTGCTCTTTGCGTAAGTCCTGCAGCGCAACGATCAGGTTATCGGTAGGGTCAATTTTTAAGATGGTCTGCATGTTCATTATCCTTTGTTATAAGCGCATCAGGACTTAGTGATGGGGGACCGCGACGCCGTTTGTCGCTTTTCTGCCGGCAAGGGCGGCAATCAGCAGCGCGCAGCAGACGGTGATGAGCGACAGGGCGACCAGACCCGCCGAATCGTTGCCGAAGAAGGCATCGACCTCAACGCGAATCAGCGGCGCGAGGAAGCTGCAAAATGCGCCCATGGTGGTGCAAAAGCCGATACTGGCGGCCAGCGCCGAGCCTGACACAATCTGCGCCGGGAAAGTCCAGAAGATAGGTTGCACGGAGAGGAAGCCGATGGCCGACAGCGAGAGCGCGGCAATGGCGAGTACCGGGCCGGACCAGGCAGAAACAAACAGCCCCAGCGCCGCCGCCAGCATACAGATGACTGAAATCAGCACCCGACGGGCCGGCATTTTGTCCGCCAGACGCGGAATGTAATAGACGCCGACGGCGGAGCAGGCCCACGGAATGGCGGCGACCAGCGACTCCTTAAAGCCGAGCGTGGAGCCCATTAGCGAGGCGACTTGCGAAGGCAGGAAGAACATCAGCCCGTAAACGCTGATCTGGATGGTGCCGTAGATCAGCGCCAGGTGCCAGACTTTCAGGCTTTTCAGGGCGGTGCCGACGCTGCTGGTTTCCGTCTGCCGCTGCTCCTGCTGAAGCTGAGCAATCAGCGCCTTTTTCTCTTCGTCGTTCAGGAATCGCGCTTTGGCCGGCGTATCATCAAGCCAGAACCAGGCGAAGATCCCCATGATGACCGCCGGAATGCCTTCGATAAAGAACATCCAGAACCAGCCGGGTTTGCCGAGGAAGCCGTGCATTTCCAGAAGCGCCCCGGAGATGGGCGAGCCTAAGGTTAATGCCAGCGGCACGCCGAGCACGAAGATACCGACGACGGAGGCGCGAACTTTATTGGGAAAGTAGATGGAGGCCAGCAGCAGAATACCGGGATAAAAACCGGCTTCGCCTAACCCCAGTAAAAAGCGCAGAACAATAAACTGGGTTTCCGTCTGCACCAGTCCGGTGAGGGCAGAGAGAACGCCCCACAGCGCGGTGGTGATGCTTAACCATCTTTGCGCGCCGATTTTATTCAGAATCAGGTTAGCGGGAATACCAAACAGCGCATAGGCGGCGAAAAAGATCCCCGCGCCGAGGGCGAAGGCGGAATTGGAGAGCCCAATATCCACCTGCATCGCCTCTTTGGCGAATCCCACGTTTACCCTGTCGATAAAGGCGATGAAGTACAAAATAAACATCAGTGGCACCAGGCGCTTCCATGATTTGGTAATCGCGGAATTGAGGGCCGGATTGTCGTAAGCTGTGATGGTTTTCATAATACCTCCGCGTGGGGGTCAGGCATTAATTTCAATACCAGCGCGGGAAAGTATCCGCAGAATACTTTCGGTCTGGCAGGTGGCGAGCGAGCTAAACGGTGGCGTGCAGCGGTCGGACTGAATAATTCCGCGCAGCTGTAACGCTTTTTTAAATGTTGGAATGAACGGATCGTTAACCGCGTAAATATCCATTAACCCATCCACTTTTTGCTGATACCGCGAAATTTGCTGCACATCGTTATCGTTAAATGCCTGCATCCAGTCGCGGAATATTTCAGGGCAAATATTGGATAACCCGCCAATACATCCATCGCCCCCCGCCAGGACATTGTGCGCGAAGTTATTGTCATAACCGGCATAGACTTCAAAATACGGTAGTTCAGATTTTACCTGGCGAATCACCTGCGACGTGTGATTGGTGTCCGGAATGGTGTCTTTAAGACCGACAATGTTTGGGAACTCGCTGGCGAGTCGTAAACAGACCTCCGGCGAGACGGAATAGCCGGTGCGCTCCGGAAAGTTATAGATGAATATTTTGGCGGCGGTGCGGCGGGCAATCTGGCTATAAAATGTATAAATGCCTTCATCAGTCAGGCGGAAGTACCACGGGCTGATAATCATGACGCCATCCAGCCCGCACTCATCTGCATAGTTTGCCAGCTCTACGCACTCGTCAATATCCATGCGGCTGGTACCCGCATAGGCCTTTATTCCCTCGCGCGGGAACTCTGCCGCCATTTGAATTATCTGACGGGATGTTTTCATATCCAGCGAGAAAAACTCGCCGGTACTGCCCATGACGACAAATCCCGATACGCTGCTTTTAATGAAATCATACAGGCGAAAGTTGCCTTCAGGATCCAGCCTGCCCTGCTCATCAAAAACCGTTATTGCCGGGGTGATGTAACGACTTTGCATATTCAACCTCTTTGTTGTTCGTATATACAAACACTGTTTGTATTTGCAATTAAGCATAAGTAAACACGCCATCGACGTGAAGTCAAATGGCGTAAAAGGCGTAGTGATAATTGATTAAATCAATGAATAAATAGGGAATTATGCAGAAGAGGCGGGCGTCACGGCGGATCATTAAATCTCGGTATTGTGTGGGTAATCACAATTCCGACGGCACCGCTGGCGAATAAATCAGTAATTTTTAATATCAGGCAGCTTATTCAGCACGCTTTCGATACGACCCTTTGCCTCTTTTAACGCGCGAATAACCTGCTGCGTTTTTTCATCGCTGGCGCGGAAAGAGGGCAATGAGACGCTGATCGCCGCCAGAATAATGCCTTTCTGCAGCAGGGGGACGGCAAAGCAGATGGTATCGTCGTTGATTTCCCGATCGTCCATGGCATAACCGTTGGCGGCGACCCATTCCAGCTGCTGACGAAGCTGAGCCATATTCGTTACGCTGCGGGCGGTAACGGAAGGAAAACCCTGCGGATAGAGCTCCAGGATCTCTTCGTCGCGGTGCTTATGCAGCAGCGCCTTGCCCAGGGCAGAGCAGATTGCCGGAAGGCGAGTCCCTACCTTAGAGACCAGCTGCACGGTTTGGTCGCCCTGAACTTTATCAACATAGAGCACCCAGGCGTCATCCAGAATGCCGAGCTGGCAAACTTCATTGCATTCATTGACCACCGCGTGCATTTCGCTATTGATCGTTTTCAGCCAGAACTCTTTTTCCACCGTTGAGCTGGCCAGAACCGCACACGAAATCCCCAGCGTATATATGCCGTTGCGATCGTCGTGGCTGATATATTTCCGGTACTGCAGCGATTTGAGGATCGGGAAAATGGTTCCCTTTGAAATATCCGTTTTGAGCGATAGCTCGGAAAGCGTCATTCCGTCCGCGTTGGCTAAGGTTTCCAGAATGAGTAAAACGCGTTCGGTAGGTTTATGAAGCGTCTTCATATTTTTCCTTATGACGGCTCGCCGGAGAGTGCTGTTTAACGCCCCCTATTTAACTACAGATCCCCGCTTATCTGTAGCCTGCGCCGCCTCTCTTTTTCGCTTTGCCATTTCCCTGCCACTTTTTTTTCACCGTTTCATCATGTTTTTGCCAATTTATTGTAATATTTTTGTAATGCAATAGTTATTTTTCTGTCATTCGAGCATGTCATGTTACCCCCGCGAACATAAAACGCGTGAAATCGCGCATCCGGAACAACAAGAGAGATAACCGATGATATCGTTACGACATACAGCTTTAGGACTGGCGCTCAGCCTGGCATTTGCCGGACAAGCCCTGGCGGTAACCACTATCCCGTTCTGGCACTCGATGGAAGGGGAGTTGGGTAAAGAAGTTGATTCACTGGCGCAACGTTTCAACGCAGCCAACCCGGACTACAAAATTGTTCCGGTGTATAAAGGCAACTATGAGCAGAGCCTGAGCGCCGGCATCGCCGCCTTCCGTACCGGCAACGCCCCGGCTATTCTGCAGGTTTACGAAGTCGGCACCGCGACGATGATGGCCTCGAAGGCGATTAAGCCGGTCTATCAGGTGTTCAGCGATGCGGGCATTCAGTTTGATGAAACGCAGTTCGTGCCAACCGTCTCCGGTTATTACACCGACTCGAAAACCGGCCATCTGCTCTCCCAGCCGTTTAACAGCTCCACGCCGGTGCTGTACTACAACAAAGACGCCTTTAAAAAAGCCGGATTAGATCCGGAACAGCCGCCGAAAACCTGGCAGGATCTGGCGGCGTATACCGCGAAGCTGAAAGCTGCCGGGATGAAATGCGGCTACGCCAGCGGCTGGCAGGGCTGGATTCAGATTGAAAACTTCAGCGCCTGGCACGGCCTGCCGGTGGCGACCAAAAACAACGGCTTCGACGGTACCGATGCGGTACTGGAGTTCAACAAGCCGGAGCAGGTGAAGCATATCGCTCTGCTCGAAGAACTGAACAAGAAAGGCGACTTCAGCTACTTCGGGCGTAAAGACGAATCCACCGAGAAGTTCTATAACGGCGACTGCGCCATTACTACCGCCTCTTCCGGCTCCCTTGCGGATATTCGCCAGTACGCGAAGTTCAACTATGGCGTAGGGATGATGCCGTACGACGCCGACGTGAAAGGCGCGCCGCAAAACGCCATTATCGGCGGGGCCAGCCTGTGGGTGATGCAGGGTAAAGACAAAGAAACCTATACCGGCGTCGCCAAATTCCTCGATTTCCTGACCAAGCCGGAAAACGCCGCCGAATGGCATCAGAAAACCGGCTATCTGCCGATTACCACCGCCGCTTACAACCTGACCCGCGAACAGGGCTTCTATGATAAGAACCCCGGTGCCGATATCGCGACGCGCCAGATGCTGAACAAGCCGCCGCTGCCGTTCACCAAAGGTCTGCGCCTGGGCAATATGCCGCAGATTCGCACCATCGTAGATGAAGAACTGGAAAGTGTATGGACCGGGAAGAAAACGCCTCAGCAGGCGCTGGACGCCGCGGTTGAGCGCGGTAATCAGCTGCTGCGCCGTTTCGAGCAGTCAACCAGGTCGTAATCTTATAGCCAGCCCCTCACCCTCTCCCCGTCGGGGAGAGGGGATCGCCCGGAGCCGTCTTTTCATCCTCGCCCGTTTAGGGAGAGGGCCGGGATGAGGGGAAACCAACTCAGAGTTTAACTATGTCATCATCCCGTCCGGTGTTCCGCTCGCGTTGGCTGCCCTATGTGCTGGTCGCGCCGCAGCTGGTTATCACCGTCATCTTTTTTATCTGGCCCGCGGGCGAAGCGCTGTGGTATTCGCTGCAGAGCGTCGATCCGTTTGGGCTCTCCAGCCAGTTTGTCGGCCTGGATAACTTTTTAACCCTCTTCCAGGACCCGTACTACCTGGACTCCTTCTGGACCACCATTAAGTTCAGCACGATGGTTACCGTCAGCGGCCTGCTGATCTCGCTGTTTTTCGCCGCGCTGGTGGATTACGTGGTGCGCGGCAGCCGCTTCTATCAGACGCTGATGCTCCTGCCCTATGCCGTTGCGCCCGCGGTGGCGGCGGTGCTATGGATCTTCTTGTTCAACCCCGGACGCGGGCTGATTACGCATCTCCTCGGTGAGATGGGCTACGACTGGAACCACGCGCAGAACAGCGGTCAGGCGATGTTCCTCGTGGTTTTCGCCTCGGTCTGGAAGCAGATTAGTTACAACTTCCTGTTCTTCTTTGCCGCGCTGCAATCGATTCCCCGCTCGCTGGTAGAAGCCGCCGCGATTGACGGCGCCGGCCCGGTTCGCCGCTTCTTCAGGCTGGCGCTACCGCTGATCGCCCCGGTGAGCTTCTTCCTGCTGGTGGTGAACCTGGTATACGCCTTCTTTGATACCTTCCCGGTTATCGATGCCGCAACCGGCGGCGGGCCGGTTCAGGCGACAACAACCCTGATTTATAAGATCTACCGTGAAGGTTTTGCCGGGCTCGACCTTTCCGCTTCCGCCGCCCAGTCGGTGGTGCTGATGTTCCTCGTCATTATTCTGACGGTGGTGCAGTTCCGCTACGTTGAACGAAAGGTGCGCTACCAATGATTGAGAATCGACGCGGGCTGACGATTTTCAGCCACACCATGCTGATTTTAGGGATCGCGGTCATTCTGTTTCCGCTGTATGTCGCCTTTGTCGCGGCGACGCTGGACAGTAAAGCGGTTTTTGATACGCCGATGACGCTGATTCCCGGCGGGCATCTGCTCGAAAACATGAAGTTTATCTGGGTGAACGGCGTAGGGGCCAATAGCGCGCCGTTCTGGCTGATGATGCTCAACAGCTTCATCATGGCCTTCGGCATCACGGTGGGCAAAATTACGGTCTCGATGCTCTCCGCTTTCGCCATCGTCTGGTTTCGTTTTCCGCTGCGCAACCTGTTCTTCTGGATGATCTTCATCACGCTGATGCTGCCGGTTGAGGTGCGTATTTTCCCGACGGTGGAAGTGATCGCCAACCTGAAAATGCTCGACAGCTATGCCGGGCTCACCCTACCGCTGATGGCCTCGGCGACCGCCACCTTCCTGTTCCGCCAGTTCTTTATGACCCTGCCGGACGAGCTGATAGAGGCCGCACGTATCGACGGCGCGTCGCCGATGCGCTTCTTCCGCGACATCGTGCTGCCGCTGTCGAAAACCAACCTGGCGGCGCTGTTCGTCATCATCTTTATCTACGGCTGGAACCAGTATCTGTGGCCGCTGCTGATCATTACCGACGTGAATCTCGGCACGGCGGTCGCGGGCATCAAAGGGATGATCGCCATCGGCCAAGGTACCACGCAGTGGAATCAGGTGATGGCGGCGATGCTGCTCACGCTGATTCCTCCGGTTGTCATCGTTTTAGCCATGCAGCGCGCGTTTGTGCGTGGTTTAGTGGATAGTGAGAAATAAAATGGCAGGACTTAAGCTACAGGCAGTAACCAAAAGCTGGGATGGCAAAACCCAGGTGATCCAGCCGCTGACGCTGGACGTCGCGGACGGCGAATTTATTGTGATGGTGGGCCCCTCGGGCTGCGGAAAATCAACCCTGCTGCGCATGGTGGCGGGCCTGGAGCGGGTCACCAGCGGCGATATCTGGATCGACCGCAAGCGCGTCACCGAAATGGAACCGAAAGATCGCGGTATTGCGATGGTGTTCCAGAACTACGCCCTCTACCCGCATATGAGCGTGGAAGAGAATATGGCGTGGGGCCTGAAAATTCGCGGTTTAGGTAAAGGATTAATTGCCGAACGCGTCCAGGAAGCGGCGCGCATTCTGGAGCTGGACGGCCTGCTGAAGCGCCGTCCGCGCGAACTCTCTGGCGGCCAGCGCCAGCGCGTGGCGATGGGGCGGGCTATCGTGCGCGACCCGGCGGTATTCCTGTTTGATGAGCCGCTCTCCAACCTCGATGCCAAACTGCGCGTGCAGATGCGTCTGGAGCTGCAGCAGCTGCACCGCCGGCTGAAAACCACCTCGCTGTACGTGACGCACGATCAGGTGGAAGCCATGACCCTCGCGCAGCGGGTGATGGTGATGAATAAAGGCATCGCCGAGCAGATTGGTACGCCGGTCGAGGTCTACGAAAAACCGGCCAGCCGCTTTGTGGCGAGCTTTATCGGCAGCCCGGCAATGAACCTGCTGGAAGGCCGGGTCAGCGACGACGGTAGCCGCTTCGAGCTTGAGGGCGGGGTGCTTTTACCCATCAACAGCGAGCACCGCCGCTATGCCGGGCGTAAGATGACCCTGGGTATCCGTCCGGAACATTTTGCATTAAGCTCCGAGGCGGAAGGTGGCGTACCGCTGGTGATGGATACGCTGGAAATTTTAGGTGCCGATAACCTCGCCCACGGGCGCTGGGGCGAGCAAAAGCTGGTGGTCCGGCTGCCGCACCAGCAGCGTCCGCAGGCGGGCAGCACCCTGTGGCTGCATCTGCCGCAGGAAAGTCTGCATCTTTTTGATAGTGAAACAGGACAACGCGCATGAGTCACTGGCCTTATCCTCATATCGTCGCCCACCGCGGCGGCGGTAAACTGGCCCCGGAAAATACCCTGGCGGCCATCGATACCGGCGCTCGTTACGGCCATACGATGATTGAGTTTGACGCTAAGTTATCGAAAGACGGGCAGATTTTTTTACTGCACGATGACAATCTCGAACGCACCAGCAACGGCTGGGGCGTGGCGGGCGAACTGGCGTGGAACGATCTGCTAAAAGTGGATGCCGGCAGCTGGTACAGCGGCGAGTTCAAAGGCGAGCCGCTGCCGCTGCTGAGCGAGGTGGCCGACCGCTGCCGTCAGCACGGCATGATGGCCAATATCGAAATTAAACCGACCACCGGCACCGGGCCGCTGACCGGCAAAGCGGTGGCGCTGGCGGCGCGTGAGCTGTGGCAGGGGATGATGCCGCCGCTGCTCTCATCGTTTGACGTTGATGCGCTGGAAGCCGCGCAGGAGGCGGTGCCCGAACTGCCGCGCGGGCTGCTGCTGGATGAGTGGCGCAACGACTGGCGCGAACTGACCGCGCGTCTCGGCTGCGTCTCTATTCACCTCAACCATAAGCTGCTGGATGAAGCGCGCGTGGCGGGCCTGAAGGCCGCGGGTCTGCATATTCTGGTCTATACCGTTAACAAACCGCAGCGCGCCGCCGAGCTGCTGCGTTGGGGCGTGGACAGCATCTGCACCGATGCGATTGACGTCATCGGCCCCAACTTTCCGGCGTAATCCGCTTCTGCGTCAGGCGGCCCTTACGGGGTCGTCTGGCGCTGCAGCATCCCACCGTTGGTGTTAGGGAGAGGCTGCTCACGGGTCAGATTGTTATTCTGCTGTACCCGCTGCCGATCGTTATTCAACTGCGTCTGAAGATGCTGCTGCTGCGCGCGCGACTGGCTTTGAATACCCTGCTTAAGATTGTTTTGCTGCTGCATTTGCTGGGTCTGCATCTGATTTTGCATCCGCTGCTGGCTGGGCACCACGTACCCCGGCTGATTGGGGTTATTGTCGATATTGATCGGCTGCGCCATGACGCTCAGCGGCAGCAGCGCCGCCAGATATAACATTGCTTTCATTGTTCTCTCCTCACTTCGTGGGATCGTTTAAGTTTACTCCCTTTCCGGCGCAACAATGATTTTTTAAGACTTATCATCCAGGATTATGGGTAAATAAAAACATCATTCAGGAGTATGACAATGATAAGAACAACGCTCTGGCGTCAGGTGGTCATCGCTGCGTTGCTGGCGGGCGGCAGTTTTACCGTTGCGGCAGATCCCGCCCCTCCGCCGGTATCTTATGGCGTAGAGGAAGATGTATTTCACCCGGTCCGCGCTCAGCAGGGGATGGTGGCCTCGGTGGACGCGCTGGCAACGAAGGTAGGCGTGGATATTCTGCGTCAGGGCGGCAACGCGGTCGATGCCGCCGTGGCGGTGGGCTACGCGCTGGCGGTCACCCATCCGCAGGCCGGTAATATCGGCGGCGGCGGGTTTATGATGCTGCGGACCAAAGACGGTAATACCACGGCGATCGACTTCCGCGAGATGGCCCCGGAACAGGCCACCCGGGATATGTTTCTCGACGATCAGGGCAACCCGGACAGCAAGAAATCGCTGACATCGCATCTGGCTTCCGGCACGCCGGGCACCGTCGCCGGGTTCTCCCTCGCGCTGGAAAAATACGGCACAATGCCGCTCAACAAAGTGATTCGCCCGGCGATTAAGCTGGCCGAAGAGGGCTTCACGGTAAATGATGCGCTGGCCGACGACCTGAAAACCTACGGCAGTGAAGTGATCCCCGACCATGCCAACAGCCGGGCTATCTTCTGGAAAAACGGCGAGCCGCTGAAAAAGGGCGATAAGCTGGTGCAAAAACAGCTGGGGAAAAGCCTGGAGCTGATTGCCGAGCTGGGGCCGGATGCCTTCTATAAAGGCGCGATTGCCGACCAGATTGCCGCTGAGATGAAGAATAACGGCGGGCTTATCACCAAAGCGGATCTGGCGAATTACAAAGCGGTCGAACGTACGCCGGTGAGCGGCGAGTATCGCGGCTATCAGGTGTTCTCAATGCCGCCCCCATCGTCCGGGGGCATTCATATCGTGCAGATCCTCAATATCCTCGAAAACTTCGATATGCATAAGTACGGCTTCGGCAGCGCCGACGCCATGCAGGTGATGGCGGAAGCTGAAAAGCACGCCTATGCCGACCGTTCGGAATACCTTGGCGATCCGGACTTCGTCAAGGTGCCGTGGCAGGCGCTGACCAGCAAAGCGTACGCCAAATCGATTGCTGAGCAGATTGATATCAATAAGGCGAAGCCGTCGAGCCAGATTCGCCCCGGTAAGCTGGCGCCGTATGAAAGCAATCAGACCACTCATTTCTCGGTGGTGGATAAGGACGGTAACGCCGTTGCCGTGACCTATACGCTGAATACGACCTTTGGAACCGGCATCGTGGCGGGGAACTCCGGCATTCTGCTGAATAATCAGATGGATGATTTCTCAGCTAAACCCGGCGTGCCAAACGTCTACGGGCTGGTGGGCGGTGACGCCAACGCCGTCGAGCCGAAAAAACGTCCGCTGTCGTCGATGTCGCCAACGATTGTGGTGAAAGATGGCAAAACCTGGCTGGTGACCGGTAGCCCCGGCGGCAGCCGCATCATCACCACCGTCCTGCAGATGGTGGTGAATACCATTGATTTCGGAATGAACGTCGCGGAAGCCACCAACGCCCCGCGCTTCCATCATCAATGGCTGCCGGACGAACTGCGTGTAGAGAAGGGATTTAGCCCGGATACGCTGAAGCTGCTGGAGAGCAAAGGGCAGAAAGTGGCGGTGAAAGAGGCGATGGGCAGCACCCAGAGTATTATGGTTGGCCCGGACGGCACGCTGTACGGCGCATCCGATCCGCGTTCCCCGGATGATTTAACGGCAGGGTATTAGGTTTACCCTTACTCCGACCCTCTCCCTGCCGGGAGAGGGTTAGTTGAGCGTCACCCCTTCAGCCGCGCCATAAAGTAGGCATCGACATATTCGCCGTTGCGCAGGGCATACTTTCTCCCCGTCCCTTCAATTTCAAAGCCTAATTTCTGATACACCGCCACCGCGGGAGCGTTATCCACAAACACCGTCAACTCAATACGGTCAACGCGGAGCCAGTTGTCGCACATGTCGATCATGGTGCGAATCAGCTCACTGGCAACGCCGCGATTGTGCCATCGTGAATCCACGCAAATGCCGAAATCGGCGACGTGGCTCCGGCGCGGGCGCTGGATAACCTCAATGGCGAGGTGTCCCACGACCTGGTCATCTATGCTGGCGACCAGCTGTTTGACGCCCGGTCGGTCGGTTAGTCGCTCGTGCCACATATGGCTGGAAGGATGAGGAACCTGTAGCGTATTGCGATATACCTCCGGCTGAGCATGGATCTGATGGATTGCGTCGTAATCTTTGGCTTCGGCATGGCGTATCACTATGTCGCTCATTCTTCATTTACCTTTTTGGGTTAATCGTCCCCTTAAAGATCGCTGACTTTAAAAAAGGGAGCAACGCCTATTTTTTGCAAAAAGAGGTGGACAAGTGCGAATGAGAATGATTATTATTGCTCTGCATTCAGGGAGACCCTTGCGGAAAGCCTGAAAGCACGACATTGCTCACATTGCTTCCAGTATTACTTTAGCCAGCCGGGTGCTGGCTTTTTTTTTGCTTTTTTCCGCCGCCCCGGATGGCAGTTACTGCGCCTCAACCTTATCTTTGGTTTCAATAGCGGTATCGGCGATAAACCCCACCACGTTGCTCTTTTCTGCCGCAGGCAGCAGCTCTGCCTGGCCGGAAAAAACGCCGCCCTTGTTAATGGCCAGCGTGCGGTAGGCCAACGTACCGGTGACCTGGCCGTTCTTATCGATTTCAATCGTCTCGCTGCGGCACTGACCGAGGATGCAGCCGTCGATAATCAGCTCGCGGCAGGTGATATTTCCCTCGACCAGGCCTCCGGCCATAATCTTAATCTGGCTCTCTTCGGCGTCGATATTGCCGCTTACGGTACCGTAAATATCGACATCTCCCTCAGCGATAATATTGCCGTCAAAGCGGATGCCGCTGGCGATAACCGTGGCGGCAGGTTTGCGGGAAACGGCTAACGGGGATGCGCTGTTGAGTACCGGCGTAGCCGCCGTCTGTGGCGTCGCTTCAACGTTTTTATTCTTTTTAAACATATGGTTAATCCGATGATATTGAAAATGAAAAACGAAAGATGACAAGGAGAAAGAGCCCGATAGCCAGGCCAGATACGTGGATTCGCAGCACCAGGCCATCAGGCCAAGCAGCCAAAAGAGAAGGGCGCTATTCAGGGCAATATACTTGCTTTCCATACGAACGAGATGGCTACTCCTTTAGTCATCGTGTTTTGGGAAACGGCGAGCGCGATACGGCGTCATGCTCCCACGCGCTGGATAAAAAACGTTCTTTTCCCGAGGGCCCTCTTATCCAGAATTTAGGCCTTAGGGTCAATGAATTTGAGCGTTAAATTTTACATTTAAGAATTTGGCACACTTATTGAAGGGGTTAAGTTCGCAGCCAGCTTGCGCTATGGTTAATAGCAGAGACCTAACAAAGGACCGCGTTATGACTTTGTACTGCGCATTTATTGGATTCGGCAAAAGCACCACCCGCTACCATCTTCCCTATGTCCTGCACCGAAAAGACCGCTGGCACGTGGCGCATATCTTTCGCCGCAGCGCAAAGCCAGAGGAACAGGCACCGGCATACTCGCATATTCACTTCACCAGCGACCTCGAGGAAGTGCTTAACGATCCGCAGGTCAAGCTGGTGATTGTGTGCACCCACGCGGACAGCCATTTTGCCTATGCCAAAAGGGCGCTGGAGGCGGGCAAAAATGTGCTGGTCGAAAAGCCCTTTACCCCGACCCTTGATGAGGCAAAAACGCTATTCGCCCTGGCGAAAAGCAAGGGATTGACGGTCACGCCGTACCAGAATCGTCGCTTCGACTCCTGCTTCCTGACCACGAAGAAAGTGATTGAGAGCGGAAAGCTGGGCGAGATCGTCGAGATTGAAAACCATTTTGACAACTATCGCCCGGTAGATGGAGGGAAACCCGGCCTGCCTCAGGACGGCACGTTTTACGGCCTGGGCGTCCATACCCTGGACCAAATTATCTCCCTGTTCGGTCGCCCTGACCATGTCTCTTACGACATCCGTAGCCTGCGCAACAAGGCCAATCCGGACGATACCTTTGAGGCCCAGCTGTTCTACGGCAACCTGAAGGCGATTGTCAAAACCAGCCATCTGGTGAAGCTGCCCTATCCAAAATTCATCGTCCATGGTCATAAAGGGTCGTTTATTAAATACGGTATCGACCAGCAGGAGACCAGCCTGAAGGCCAATATTATGCCGGGCGAGCCGGGATTCGGCGCGGACGAGACGGTTGGTCTGCTGGAGTACGTCAATGAGGCGGGCGAAACCGTACGGGAAGAGATCCCGCTTGAAACCGGCGACTATGGGCGGGTCTATGATTCGCTGTATGAAACCCTCGTTAACGGTCAGTCAAATTTCGTCAAGGAATCTGACGTTCTCACGAATCTGGAGATCCTCGAACGCGGCTTTGAACAGCCATCTCCGGCCACGATTACCCTTACCCGATAAGCCCTCATGGCTCCTCTGTACTCGTTCATATTTTTTGAACAGAGGAGTCAATTTTCACCCTCTATGATCGCCAGGGGATTGGGTCCACACTTATCCCATCGAAAACATACGGGGGTGCAACATGATCTACTTACGCAAAGCTAACGAACGCGGCCACGCTAACCACGGCTGGCTGGATTCCTGGCATACTTTCTCTTTCGCTAACTATTACGACCCTAACTTTATGGGCTTCTCGGCGCTGCGGGTGATCAATGACGACGTGATTGATGCAGGCCAGGGCTTCGGTACCCATCCGCATAAAGATATGGAAATTCTGACCTACGTGCTGGAAGGGGCCGTTGAGCACCAGGACAGCATGGGGAATAAAGAGCAGGTGCCGGCGGGTGAGTTCCAGATCATGAGCGCGGGTACCGGGATTCGTCACTCGGAGTACAACCCAAGCAACACGGAAAAACTGCATCTGTACCAGATCTGGATTATGCCGGAAAAAAATGGCATCACGCCGCGCTACGAACAGCGCCGCTTTGACGCCGCGCAGGGCAAGCAGCTGGTGCTGTCGCCGGATGCCCGCGAAGGTTCGCTGAAGGTGTACCAGGATATGGAACTGTACCGCTGGGCGCTGCTGAAAGACGAGCAGTCGGTGCACCAGATTGCCGCTGAACGGCGGGTGTGGATCCAGGTGGTGAAAGGTGAAGTCACCATCAACGGAACGAAGGCCACCACCAGCGATGGCCTGGCCATTTGGGACGAGCAGGCGATTTCCGTACACGCCGACGGCGATAGCGAAATTCTGCTGTTCGATCTGCCGCCCGTCTGATCGTTCTCCGATCGGGTCTAAATAAATTGCGCAACCTTCCCTGATGTTAGGGAAGGTTGCGCTTTGTCCGTGATAAACTGAGAAAATGTTTCCCCGTTGATCGCAGTCAGGACGATGAAAAAGAAAAGACCCGTACTTCAGGATGTAGCCGATCTTGTCGGCGTGACCAAAATGACGGTCAGTCGCTACTTACGTAACCCGGAACAGGTTTCCGAAGCGCTGCGTGGCAAGATAGCCGTTGCTCTCGATGAACTGGGTTATATTCCTAATCGCGCCCCCGACATCCTTTCGAATGCCACCAGCCGCGCTATTGGCGTGCTGCTGCCCTCGTTAACTAACCAGGTTTTCTCAGAAGTGCTGCGCGGTATTGAAAGCGTGACCGACTCTTTCGGTTACCAGACGATGCTGGCGCACTACGGCTATAAGCCGGAAATGGAAGAAAAACGCCTGGAATCCATGCTTTCCTGGAATATTGACGGCCTGATCCTTACCGAACGAACCCATACGCCGCGCACCCTGAAGATGATTGAAGTGGCGGGTATCCCGGTTGTGGAGCTGATGGACAGCCAGTCGCCGTGCCTCGATATCGCCGTCGGCTTTGATAACTTTGAAGCGGCCCGGCAGATGACCGCGGCGATTATCAATCATGGCCATCGTCACGTTGCCTATCTTGGCGCACGTCTTGATGAACGTACTATCATCAAACAGAAGGGGTATGAGCAGGCGATGCTTGATGCCGGAATGACGCCCTACAGCGTGATGGTTGAGCAGTCTTCCTCTTATTCATCGGGGATTGAGCTGATGCGCCAGGCGCGTCGCGAATATCCGCAGCTTGACGGCATTTTCTGTACCAACGATGACCTTGCGGTCGGCGCGGCGTTTGAGTGCCAGCGGCTGGGGCTTAAAATCCCTGACGATATGGCGATTGCCGGTTTCCACGGCCACGATATTGGTCAGGTGATGGAGCCGCGTCTGGCCAGCGTGCTGACGCCGCGTGAGCGGATGGGGCGGATTGGCGCTGAACGTCTGCTGGCGCGGATACGCGGTGAAGCGGTGACGCCTAAGATGTTAGATTTAGGTTTCACATTGTCACCGGGCGGATCTATTTAAACTGACAAATTTGAAGTAGATCACACATATTCACATCTGGCACGAATGGTTATTGCTTCTCCACTACTCCGGCATGACAATGTTACCGATAACAGTTACCCGTAACAATTAATCTGTACGCCAGTATTCCACGCCGTTAAACGCTGCCAGGCTGCGCGTATGTGTCCAGTGGGAGGAAGCTTTGAGCACGACTAACCATGATCACCACATCTATGTCCTGATGGGCGTTTCCGGCAGCGGGAAATCCGCTGTCGCCAGCGAAGTGGCGCATCAACTGCACGCCGCGTTTCTCGACGGCGACTTTCTGCATCCGCGCAGCAATATCAACAAGATGGCTTCCGGCGAACCGTTAAATGATGACGACCGCACCCCGTGGCTGCAGGCGCTGAACGATGCCGCCTTTGCTATGCAGCGCACCAATAAAGTGTCGCTGATTGTCTGCTCCGCGTTGAAAAAGAGCTATCGCGACATCCTGCGTAAAGGTAACCCGAACCTCTCCTTTATCTATCTGAAAGGTGATTTTGCGGTTATCGAACAACGTCTGAAGGCGCGTAAAGGCCACTTCTTTAAGACTCAGATGCTGGTTACGCAGTTTGAGACGCTGCAGGAACCGGGCGCGGATGAAAGCGATGTGTTAATCGTCGATATCGACCAGTCATTGGAAGGCGTGGTCGCCAGCACCATTGAGGTGATCAACAAAGGCAGTAAATAGTGAGTACATTAACGCTTGTTTTAACAGCAGTCGGCTCCGTTTTGCTGCTGCTGTTTTTAGTGATGAAGGCGCGTATGCATGCCTTCGTGGCTTTGATGGTGGTTTCTATTGGAGCAGGGCTTTTTTCCGGAATGCCGTTGGACAAGATCGCGGCGACGATGGAAAAAGGCATGGGCGGCACGCTGGGCTTTCTGGCTATCGTCGTCGCGCTGGGGGCTATGTTCGGTAAGATCCTGCATGAAACCGGCGCGGTCGACCAGATTGCCGTTAAGATGCTGAAATCTTTCGGCCACAATCGCGCCCACTATGCGATAGGCCTGGCCGGACTTATCTGCGCGCTGCCGCTGTTTTTCGAAGTGGCGATCGTGCTGCTGATCAGCGTGGCTTTCTCAATGGCGCGCCACACCGGCACCAACCTGGTGAAGCTGGTGATCCCGCTGTTTGCTGGCGTAGCCGCTGCGGCCGCGTTCCTGCTGCCGGGGCCCGCGCCGATGCTGCTGGCCTCGCAGATGCACGCCGACTTTGGCTGGATGATCCTGATTGGCCTGTGCGCCGCGATCCCGGGGATGATTATCGCCGGACCGCTGTGGGGTAACTTTATCAGCCGTTACGTTGAGCTGCATATTCCGGACGATATTAGCGAGCCGCACCTCGGCGAAGGCAAAATGCCGTCATTCGGCTTCAGCCTGTCGCTGATTCTGCTGCCGCTGGTGCTGGTTGGTCTGAAAACCATCGCCGCGCGCTTTGTGCCGGAAGGCTCTACCGCCTACGAATGGTTTGAGTTTATCGGCCATCCGTTTACCGCGATTCTGGTGGCGTGCCTGGTGGCTATCTATGGCCTGGCGGTACGTCAGGGGATGGCCAAAGATCGGGTGATGGAGATTTGCGGTCATGCGCTCCAGCCTGCGGGAATTATCCTGCTGGTCATCGGTGCGGGCGGCGTGTTCAAACAGGTGCTGGTCGACTCTGGCGTCGGTCCTGCCCTCGGCGAAGCGTTGACCGGTATGGGCCTGCCGATTGCCATCACCTGCTTCGTGCTGGCGGCGGCGGTGCGTATTATTCAGGGCTCCGCGACCGTTGCCTGCCTGACGGCCGTTGGGCTGGTGATGCCGGTTATCGAACAGCTGCACTACAGCGGCGCGCAGATGGCGGCGCTCTCTATCTGCATCGCCGGCGGCTCTATTGTCGTCAGCCACGTTAACGACGCGGGCTTCTGGCTGTTCGGTAAGTTTACCGGCGCGACCGAAGCGCAAACGCTGAAGACCTGGACGATGATGGAAACCATCCTCGGCACCGTCGGGGCGATTGTCGGCATGATTGCGTTTACGCTATTGAGCTAAACGACAAAGTGAAACACCCGGCGGAGCGAGGCGATGCCGGGTTAATTTTTCCGCTCTACTTATATCGAAAACCCTTAGCTTTACCCCTCTCCCGATCTGCCACTATCAGAAATACGATAAACGTCATACGGCTCACAAACCCGCGCCACGCCTGGCTTTAACCGGTTTGGTTAGCAAGAGTAAAACAACCGAATTTCTGCCGTAATCCATAATCCTGATCAATAAAATAGTGGCGGAAAATATTTCCTTCGCGATATAAATTCCCTGATAATTATTAGGGTATTCCGGGGGGCCAGCGACGGCTGCCGCTATGCAAAATTAGTTACGTTACTGATTGCCTGGCAATCATTGATTAATTTCACTTGCGACTTTAGCTGCATTTTGTAATGTGAAGGACTAACCAGTAGGAAACTGGCCTGGAACAAACAGCACACACCTCGCAGGAATACGTTATGAAAAATGTTGGTTTTATCGGCTGGCGCGGAATGGTCGGCTCTGTCCTCATGCAACGCATGGTTGAAGAGCGCGATTTTGATGCCATTCGCCCTGTTTTTTTCTCCACCTCCCAGCTGGGGCAGCCTGCTCCATCTTTTGGTGGCAGTACCGGTGGCACGCTTCAGGATGCATTCGATCTGGAAGCACTGAAGGCGCTGGACATTATTGTCACGTGTCAGGGCGGCGATTACACCAACGATATTTACCCGAAGCTGCGTGAAAGCGGCTGGCAGGGCTACTGGATTGACGCCGCCTCTTCGCTGCGCATGAAAGACGACGCCATCATCATTCTCGACCCGGTGAACCAGGACGTTATCACCGCAGGTCTGAACAACGGCGTTAAAACCTTTGTCGGCGGCAACTGTACCGTCAGCCTGATGCTGATGTCTCTCGGCGGCCTGTTTGCTCAGGATCTGGTTGAGTGGGTTAGCGTGGCGACTTATCAGGCGGCTTCCGGCGGCGGTGCGCGGCATATGCGCGAGCTGCTGACCCAGATGGGCCAGCTGCACAGCCATGTTGCGGCTGAGCTGGCGGATCCGGCTTCCGCGATCCTGGATATTGAACGCAAGGTCACCTCGTTGACCCGCAGCGGCGAGCTGGCGGTAGACAACTTTGGCGTTCCTCTGGCGGGCAGCCTGATCCCATGGATCGACAAACAGCTGGATAACGGCCAGAGCCGTGAAGAGTGGAAAGGCCAGGCGGAGACCAACAAAATTCTCGCGACCGCCTCACCGATTCCGGTAGACGGCCTGTGCGTTCGCGTTGGCGCGCTGCGCTGCCATAGCCAGGCGTTCACCATCAAGCTGAAAAAAGATGTTTCTATTCCGACCGTTGAGGAACTGCTGGCCGCGCATAACCCGTGGGCCAAAGTGGTACCGAACGATCGTGATATCACCATGCGTGAGCTGACTCCGGCTGCCGTTACCGGCACCCTTACCACCCCGGTGGGTCGCCTGCGTAAACTGAACATGGGGCCGGAGTATCTGTCGGCCTTCACCGTTGGTGACCAGCTGCTGTGGGGGGCCGCCGAGCCGCTCCGCCGCATGCTAAGACAGCTGGCGTAGTCGTCACAAGATGAGAAAAGGGGTGTTGAAACACCCCTTTTTTTTGCGTAATACAAGGAGTAAACGCGAATGTTAGATTTTTCCCAACGGAGGTAACTCAGCCTTGGCTATGCTTTAAGTAAGGAGTCGCGATGTCTCCTTACCTGAAGGTGGGACGGAGCAGGGGGACGCATAACGTGCTGCGCCGTTCAGGTCAAAAAAAAGTCGCCGGATACAGGAAAGGGCGACACCTACAACAGGATGAAACCATGTCTAATCGTATTGATAAGGACGTGATTAATGCGCTTATCGCCGGCCATTTTGCGGATCCTTTTTCCGTGCTTGGCATGCATTACACCGACGCCGGGCTGGAAGTTCGTGCATTATTACCCGATGCCACCGATGTGTGGGTCATTGAACCAAAAACCGGACGCAAAGTCGGCAAGCTGGAATGCCTCGACTCGCGCGGTTTCTTCAGCGGCGTTCTGCCGCGTCGTAAAAATCCTTTTCGCTATCAGCTGGCCGTCACCTGGCACGGGCAGCAGAACCTGATTGATGACCCGTACCGTTTTGGTCCGCTGCTGCAGGATCTTGATGTCTGGCTGCTGTCGGAAGGCACGCATCTGCGTCCTTATGAAACGCTGGGCGCGCATGCCGATACCATGGACGGCGTGGTCGGTACGCGTTTCTCCGTATGGGCGCCGAATGCCCGCCGGGTATCGGTCGTCGGCCAGTTTAACTACTGGGACGGCCGCCGCCACCCGATGCGCCTGCGTAAAGAGTCCGGCATCTGGGAGCTGTTTGTTCCCGGCGCGCTGAACGGCCAGCTGTATAAATTCGAGCTTATCGATGCCCACGGCAACCTGCGGGTGAAGTCCGACCCTTACGCTTTTGAAGCGCAAATGCGCCCGGAGAGCGCCTCGCTCATCTGCGGGCTGCCGGAAAAGGTCGCACAGCCGCCGGAGCGCAAGCAGGCTAACCAGTTTGATGCGCCGATCTCGATTTATGAAGTACATCTCGGCTCCTGGCGCCGCCACACCGATAATAACTTCTGGCTGAGCTATCGCGAGCTTGCCGACCAGCTGGTCCCGTATGCCAAATGGATGGGCTTTACCCACCTCGAACTGCTGCCGGTTAACGAGCATCCGTTTGACGGCAGCTGGGGCTATCAGCCGACCGGGCTGTACGCGCCCACCCGTCGCTTCGGTACCCGGGAGGATTTCCGCTACTTTATCAACGCCGCGCACGCCGCGGGGCTTAACGTTATTCTGGATTGGGTGCCTGGCCATTTTCCGGCGGATGATTTTGCGCTCGCCTCGTTTGACGGCACCTCGCTGTATGAACACAGCGACCCGCGCGAAGGCTACCATCAGGACTGGAACACCCTGATTTACAACTACGGCCGCCGCGAGGTCAGCAATTACCTGGTCGGCAATGCGCTGTACTGGATCGAACGCTTCGGCATTGACGCGCTGCGGGTTGATGCGGTGGCGTCGATGATTTATCGCGATTACAGCCGCAAGCAGGGCGAGTGGGTGCCGAACGAATTCGGCGGTCGGGAAAACCTTGAAGCGATTGAGTTTCTGCGCAATACCAACCGCGTGCTGGGCGAACAGACGCCGGGCGCGGTAACCATGGCGGAAGAGTCGACCGATTTTCCCGGCGTTTCCCGTCCTTCCTCCACCGGCGGGCTGGGTTTCTGGTTCAAGTGGAACCTCGGCTGGATGCACGACACCCTCGACTACATGAAGCTGGACCCGGTGCATCGCCGTCATCATCACGACAAGATGACCTTCGGTATGCTCTACAACTACACCGAAAACTTTGTCCTGCCGCTCTCTCATGATGAAGTGGTGCACGGCAAAAAATCGATACTCGACCGCATGCCGGGCGACGCCTGGCAGAAGTTCGCTAACCTGCGCGCCTACTACGGCTGGCTGTTTGCCTTCCCGGGTAAAAAGCTGCTGTTTATGGGCAATGAGTTTGCTCAGGGGCGCGAATGGAACCACGACGCAAGCCTCGACTGGCATCTGCTGGAAGGCGGCGATAACTGGCACCACGGCGTCCAGCGGCTGGTGCGCGACCTCAACCATACCTATCGTCACCATAAAGCGCTGCACGAGCTGGATTTCGATCCCTACGGCTTCGAATGGCTGGTGGTGGACGACCATGAGCGTTCGGTATTTATCTTTGTTCGTCGCGACAGGGCGGGCAATGAAATTATCGTCGCCAGCAACTTCACCCCGGTCCCGCGTCATGAGTATCGCTTTGGCATCAACCAGCCCGGCCGCTGGCGTGAAGAGCTCAACACCGACTCCATGCATTACCACGGCAGCAACACCGGCAACGGCGGCGTCGTTGAGAGCGACCCGATCGCCAGCCACGGTCGTGAACACTCCCTCTCCATTACGCTGCCGCCGCTGGCGACGGTGTGGCTGGTGCGGGAGGCGCAATGATCGCACTCACGGCAGGAAAGCCCGCGCCTTTAGGGGCCAGCTACGACGGTAAGGGCGTGAATTTCGCGCTCTTTTCCGCCCATGCGGAGCGGGTGGAACTCTGCGTGTTTGACGAGCAGGGCAATGAGCGACGCGTCGACCTGCCCGCGCGCAGCGGCGATATCTGGCACGGCTGGCTCGCCGATGTCGGTCCTGGCCTGCGCTACGGCTACCGCGTCCACGGGCCCTGGGACCCAGCGCAAGGGCACCGCTTCAACTCGGCGAAGCTGCTGCTTGACCCCTGCTGCCATCAGGTAGACGGCGGGTTGCCTGACGATGAACGTCTCCACGGCGGCGATCGCGTTCCCGATCGTCGCGACAGCGCGGCGATAGCGCCGAAGTCGCGGGTGATCGACCTGCATTACGACTGGCGCGGCGATAAGCCGCCGCGCACGCCGTGGGGCCAGACGGTGATTTATGAAGCCCACGTCAAGGGGCTGACGTATCTGCACCCCGATCTGCCGGAGAATATCCGCGGCACCTATAAAGCGCTTGGTCATCCGGTGATGATCGATTACTTCCGCATGCTGGGCATTACTGCACTAGAGTTAATGCCGGTGGCGCAGTTCGCCAGCGAACCGCGCCTTCAGCGGATGGGGTTAAGCAACTATTGGGGCTACAACCCGCTGGCGATTTTCGCCCTCGACACGCGCTACGCCAGCGCGCCGGAGCAGGCGTTAAACGAGTTTCGCGATGCGGTAAAAGCGCTACATGCGGCGGGCATCGAAGTGATCCTTGACGTGGTGCTGAACCATAGCGCGGAGATAGACCTGGAAGGGCCGACCTTCTCCCTGCGCGGAATCGATAACCGTAGCTATTATTGGATCAGGGAAGACGGCGATTACCACAACTGGACCGGCTGCGGGAACACCCTCAACCTCAGCCACCCCGGCGTGGTGGAGTATGCCCGCCAGTGCCTGCGCTTTTGGGTTGACGAGTGCCACGTCGACGGCTTTCGTTTCGACCTCGCCTCGGTGATGGGGCGGACGCCGGCGTTTCGTCAGGATGCGCCGCTGTTTGAGGCCATCCGTAACGACCCGCGTCTGGCTGAGGTCAAGCTGATCGCGGAACCCTGGGATATCGGCCCGGGCGGCTACCAGGTGGGTAACTTTCCGCCGCTGTTCGCCGAGTGGAACGACCATTTCCGCGATACCGCGCGTCGATTCTGGCTGCAGCAGAACGTCTCGCTGGGCGACTTCGCTCAGCGTTTTGCCGCATCCAGCGACGTTTTTCAGCGTAACGGCAGAGCGCCTTCGACGGCGGTTAACCTGGTCACCGCGCACGATGGTTTCACCCTGCGCGACTGCGTTTGTTTCAATCAGAAACATAATGAGGCAAACGGGGAGGAGAATCGCGATGGGACTAACAATAACTACAGCAACAATCATGGTATAGAAGGATTAGAAGGGAGTCTTGCCGTGATTGAACGGCGCCGTGCCAGCGTTCACGCTCTTCTGGCGACGCTACTGCTGGCGCAGGGAACGCCGATGCTGCTGGCGGGTGACGAACACGGTCACAGCCAGCATGGCAACAACAATGCTTACTGTCAGGACAATGCGTTGACCTGGCTGGACTGGAACCATACTAACCGCGGGCTGACCGCGTTCACCGCCGCGTTGATTCATCTGCGCCAGCGCGTTCCGGCTTTAACCGAGAATCGCTGGTGGCAGGAGGGAGACGGCAGCGTTCGCTGGTTAAACCAACATGCGCAGCCGCTGTCCGCCGATGAATGGCAGCACGGTGCGCCGCGTATGCAGATCATATTGTCCGATCGCTGGCTGATAGCGCTCAACGCCACCGCCGAGGTGGCAGAGATGGTTTTACCCGCGGGGGAATGGCGCGCCATTCCACCTTTCGCGGGAGAGGATAATCCGGTCACTATAGCTGTCTGGCATGGGCCCGCGCACGGAGTGTGCGTATTTCAAAGGTCGTAACCTCGGGGCTTCCGGTTGGTCTCGAAGCGGCGGCGCGACGAGAAGGGCAGGCAAGCTGGGGAGTAAAAAAGGAGTTAATTATGGTTGGGGTAGAAAAGAACGATCCATTGATGCTGGCGCGTCAGTTGCCGATCAAATCCGTTGCGCTGATCCTTGCCGGGGGACGTGGTACCCGTCTGAAGGATCTGACCAATAAACGCGCGAAACCTGCTGTCCATTTCGGCGGCAAGTTCCGCATTATCGATTTTGCGTTATCTAACTGTATTAACTCAGGCATTCGACGCATCGGCGTCATCACCCAGTATCAATCGCATACGCTGGTGCAGCATATCCAGCGCGGTTGGTCGTTCTTCAATGAAGAGATGAACGAGTTTGTTGACCTGCTGCCCGCCCAGCAAAGGATGCAGGGGGAAAACTGGTATCGCGGCACGGCGGATGCGGTGACGCAGAACCTCGACATCATTCGTCGTTACAAGGCGGAGTACGTCGTTATCCTCGCGGGCGACCATATTTACAAACAAGACTACTCGCGCATGCTTATCGATCACGTCGAAAAAGGCGCGCGTTGCACCGTGGCCTGTATGCCGGTGCCTATTGAAGAAGCACGGGCGTTCGGGGTCATGGCGGTGGACGAGAGCGATAAGATTATCGATTTCGTCGAAAAACCGGCTAATCCGCCTGCGATGCCGGGCGATGCCAGCAAATCGCTGGCGAGTATGGGTATCTATGTCTTTGACGCGGATTACCTTTATGAGCTTCTGGAAGAAGACGACAGCGATGAAAGCTCCAGCCACGATTTTGGTAAAGACATCATTCCGAAAATCACCAAAGCTGGCATGGCTTATGCACATCCTTTCCCGCTTTCCTGCGTGCAGTCCGATCCGCAGTCTGAGCCCTACTGGCGTGATGTCGGGACCCTGGAAGCGTACTGGAAAGCCAACCTCGATCTGGCTTCGGTGACCCCGGAACTGGACATGTACGATCAGAACTGGCCGATTCGCACCCATATGGAGCCTTTGCCTCCGGCAAAATTCGTCCAGGACCGCTCGGGCAGCCACGGGATGACCCTGAACTCGCTGGTTTCAGGCGGCTGTATTATCTCCGGTTCGGTGGTTGTGCAGTCGGTGCTGTTCCCGCGCGTGCGGGTGAATTCATTCTGTAATATTGATTCGGCAGTCTTGTTGCCAGAGGTTTGGGTTGGCCGTTCGTGCCGCCTGCGTCGCTGCATTATTGACCGCGCCTGCGTGATCCCGGAAGGTATGGTTGTTGGGGAGAACGCGGAAGAGGATGCACGCCGTTTCTACCGCTCGGAGGAAGGTATCGTGCTGGTCACCCGCGACATGCTGCGGAAATTGGGGTATCCACAGGAGCGCTAATGCAGGTATTACATGTATGTTCAGAGATGTTCCCGCTGTTAAAAACCGGTGGACTGGCGGATGTGATCGGCGCGCTGCCTGCAGCGCAAATTGCCGGGGGCGTCGACACGCGCGTACTGCTGCCCGCATTTCCTGATATCCGCCGCGGCGTGACGGATGCGCAGGTGGTGACGCGCCGGGAGACGTTTGCCGGGCGCATCACTTTGCTGTTCGGTCACTTTAACGGCGTGGGCATCTATTTGATTGATGCCCCGCATCTCTACGATCGCCCAGGGAGCCCTTACCACGATACCAATCAGCACGCCTATACCGACAACGTGCTGCGCTTTGCGCTGCTGGGATGGGTCGGTAGCGAGATGGCCTGCGGCCTGGATCCTTTCTGGCGCCCTGACGTTGTTCACGCCCACGACTGGCATGCGGGCCTGACGCCGGCTTATCTGGCGGCGCGCGGCCACCCGGCTAAGTCGGTCTTTACGGTGCATAACCTGGCCTACCAGGGGATGTTCTACTCGTGGCATATGAACGACATTGAGCTGCCGTGGTCGTTCTACAACGTTCATGGCCTTGAATTTAACGGCCAGATCTCCTTTCTGAAGGCGGGGCTCTACTACGCCGACCATATTACGGCGGTCAGCCCGACCTATGCGCGCGAAATCACCGAGCCGCAGTTCGCTTACGGCATGGAAGGGCTGCTGCGTCAGCGGCAGCATGAGGGCCGCCTTTCCGGGATCCTCAACGGGGTGGATGACCATATCTGGAATCCGGAAAGCGACCTGCTGCTGGCCGCGCGCTACGATCGCGATCGGCTGGAAGAGAAAGCGGAAAACAAACGCCAGCTGCAAATCGCCATGGGGCTGAAGGTGGATGACAAAGCGCCGCTGTTTGCCGTTGTCAGCCGTTTGACCAGCCAGAAGGGGCTGGACCTGGTGCTTGAGGCGCTGCCGGGCCTGCTGGAGCAGGGCGGTCAGCTGGCGCTGCTGGGGGCGGGCGACCCGGTGCTGCAGGAGGGCTTCCTGGCCGCCGCGGCCGAGCATCCGGGCAAGGTCGGCGTACAGATTGGCTACCATGAAGCCTTCTCGCACCGCATTATGGGCGGCGCCGATGTGATTCTGGTGCCCAGCCGTTTTGAACCGTGCGGCTTAACCCAGCTGTACGGCCTGAAGTACGGCACGCTACCGCTGGTGCGGCGTACCGGCGGACTGGCGGACACCGTGTCCGATTGCTCGCTGGAGAACCTCGCCGACGGTCTGGCTACCGGCTTTGTTTTTGAAGATAGCAACGCTTTGTCGCTGCTGCGGGCTATTCGACGCACATTCGTCCTGTGGTCGCGCCCGTCGCTCTGGCGCTACGTCCAGCGTCAGGCGATGAATATGGATTTTAGCTGGCAGGTTGCCGCAAATTCTTACCGCGAACTTTATCAACGCTTGCTGTAACCAGGAGCCAAAGCTATGAATGTACCTTTTAGCTACTCATCACCCACCCTGAGCGTTGAGGCGTTAAAGCACTCTATTGCTTATAAGCTGATGTTTATCATCGGCAAAGATCCGGCTATCGCTAACAAACATGAATGGCTCAACGCCACGCTGTTCGCCGTTCGCGATCGCATGGTTGAGCGCTGGCTGCGTTCAAACCGGGCGCAGCTCTCTCAGGAAGTGCGCCAGGTTTACTATCTGTCGATGGAGTTTTTGATTGGCCGCACCTTGTCCAACGCGCTGCTATCGCTCGGTATTTATGAGGACGTGAACAGCGCGCTGGAAGAGATGGGGCTGAATCTTGAAGAGCTGATTGACGAAGAGAACGACCCGGGCCTGGGCAACGGCGGTCTTGGTCGTCTGGCTGCCTGCTTCCTCGACTCGCTGGCGGCGCTGGGTTTGCCGGGCCGCGGCTACGGTATTCGCTACGACTACGGGATGTTTAAGCAGAATATCGTCGACGGGCGGCAGAAAGAGTCCCCGGACTACTGGCTGGAGTACGGCAACCCGTGGGAGTTCGAGCGCCACAATACGCGCTACAAAGTGCGCTTCGGCGGCCGCATTCAGCAGGAAGGTAAACATTCCCGCTGGGTGGAGACCGAAGAGATTATTGCCGAAGCCTACGATCAGATCATCCCGGGTTTCGACACCGATGCCACCAACACGCTGCGTCTGTGGAGCGCGCAGGCCAGCAGCGAGATCAACCTCGGTAAATTCAACCAGGGCGACTACTTCGCGGCGGTGGAAGATAAAAACCACTCTGAGAACGTGTCGCGGGTGCTCTATCCGGATGACTCCACCTATTCCGGGCGCGAGCTGCGCCTGCGCCAGGAGTATTTCCTCGTGTCGGCGACGGTACAGGATATCCTCAGCCGTCACTACCAGCTGCATAAAACCTACGCCAATCTGGCGGACAAAATCGCGATTCACCTCAACGATACGCACCCGGTGCTGTCGATTCCGGAGCTGATGCGCCTGCTGATTGACGAGCATAAGTTTAGCTGGGATGAGGCGTTCGAGGTGACCTGCCAGGTCTTCTCCTATACCAACCATACCCTGATGAGCGAAGCGCTGGAGACCTGGCCCGTCGATATGCTGGGTAAAATCCTGCCGCGTCATTTGCAGATTATTTTCGAGATTAACGACTACTTCCTGAAGACCCTGCAGGAGCAGTATCCCAACGATACGGCGATGCTGGGCCGTACGTCGATTATCGACGAGTCTAACGGGCGTCGCGTACGCATGGCGTGGCTGGCGGTGGTGGTAAGCCACAAGGTCAACGGCGTGTCGGAGCTGCACTCCCGGCTGATGGTCGAGTCGCTGTTTGCCGAATTTGCCAAAATCTTCCCGATGCGCTTTACCAACGTCACGAACGGCGTCACTCCGCGCCGCTGGCTGGCGCTGGCGAATCCGCCGCTGTCGAAAGTGCTGGATGAAAATATCGGCCACACCTGGCGTACGGATTTAAGCCAGCTGAAGGAGCTGGAGCAGCATATTGACTATCCGAAGGTTAACCAGGCGGTGCGCCAGGCCAAGCTGGAAAACAAGCAGCGGCTGGCGAACTACATCGGCCAGCAGCTTAACGTGGTGGTCAACCCGAAAGCCCTGTTCGATGTGCAGATCAAGCGTATTCACGAGTACAAACGTCAGCTAATGAACGTGCTGCATGTGATCACCCGCTACAATCGCATTAAGGCCGATCCCGACGCCGAGTGGGTACCGCGCGTGAATATCTTCGCCGGCAAGGCGGCTTCGGCTTACTACATGGCGAAGCATATTATTCATTTAATCAATGACGTCGCGGCGGTGGTGAATAACGATCCGGACGTTGGCGATAAGCTGAAAGTGGTGTTCATTCCTAACTACAGCGTAAGCCTCGCGCAGCTGATCATTCCGGCAGCGGATCTCTCCGAGCAGATCTCGCTGGCGGGGACGGAGGCGTCCGGTACCAGCAACATGAAGTTCGCGCTTAACGGCGCGTTAACCATCGGTACCCTGGACGGGGCTAACGTTGAGATGCAGGAACACGTCGGGGCGGATAATTTCTTTATCTTCGGTAATACGGCGGAAGAGGTTGAAGCCCTGCGGGCTAACGGCTACAAACCGCGTGATTACTATGAGCAGGATGAAGAGCTGCACCAGGCGCTGACGCAGATCGGCACCGGCCTGTTCAGCCCATCGGAGCCGGGACGTTACCGTGACCTGCTGGATTCGCTGATTAACTTCGGCGACCACTATCAGGTTCTGGCGGATTACCGTAGCTACGTGGATTGTCAGGATAAGGTGGATGAGCTGTACCGTCATCCGGAGGAGTGGGCCAATAAAGCGATGCTGAATATCGCCAATATGGGCTACTTCTCTTCTGACCGCACTATTAAAGAGTATGCCGACCATATCTGGCATATCGATCCGGTAAGGTTGTAACGGATTAGCCATAAAAAACGGGGCCCGCAGGCCCCGTTACTGTTTGCGGTGTTACGACGCCAGCGACAGCTCAGACTTTCCCGCGTGCTGCGCCAGCCACTCGCTGATGCGCGCCTGCTGCTCGTCATTCAGCCACATACCTTGTTTAGTGCGACGCCAGATCGCGTCATCCAGCGAACGAACCCATTCGTGCTCAACCAGATAGCGCAGTTCGGCTTCAAAAAACTCATGGCCGAAATGCTCACCCAGATCGTCCAGTGAGGTCGCCTTATCAAGGATTAGCTCGCTGTTGCTGCCGTAGGTGCGGGCGTAATGGCGGGCCATCGATTCGCTGATAAACGAAAAGCGGCGGCGCAGTTTCGCCGCGTAGTCGTCACGGTCGCTGCTGATATCGCCGCCGGGCAGCACCGCGGTTTTGGTCCATGCCGGGCCGATGCCTTTGTAGTAAGGCGTCAGTTTCTCCAGCGCGTGCTCGGCCAGCTTGCGATAGGTGGTCAGCTTGCCGCCAAAGACCGACAGCAGCGGCGCCTGCCCGTTATCATCATGGATATCAAGAGTGTAATCGCGGGTGATCGCCTGCGGCGAGTCGGATTCATCGTCGCACAGCGGGCGCACGCCGGAGTAGGTCCAGACGATATCGTCCCGCGTGAGAGGCTTTTTAAAGTGGGCGTTATAGACGTTCAGCAGGTAGTTCACTTCGTTGTCGTCGATCGCTACCGCTTTCGGATCGCCTTTATACTCCACGTCGGTGGTGCCGATGATGGAAAATTCATCCATCCACGGGATCACAAACACAATGCGTTTATCTTCATTTTGCAGGATGTAGGCCTGTTTCTGCGTGTGCACGCGCGGCACCACGATATGGCTGCCCTTGATCAAGCGAATACCGTACGGCGAGCGCAGATGCATCCCTTCGTCGAAGAACTGTTTGACCCACGGGCCGGTGGCGTTAACCAGACCGCGCGCCTGCCAGGTAAACTTCTCGCCGCTATCAATATCTTCGGCTTCGACAATCCACAAACCGTTTTCACGTTTTGCCGAGATGGCGCGGGTCCGCGTGCGCACTTCCCCGCCTTTACGCACAACCATCTGGGCATTGGCCAGCACCAGACGCGCATCGTCAACCCAGCAGTCGGAATATTCGAAACCGCGCACGATTTCAGGTTTAAGTACCGATTCTGTGCCAAAACGCAACCCGGTTGAGCCGGGTAAGCTGGTGCGCTTGCCCAGATGATCGTACATAAACAGGCCAATGCGGATCATCCACGCCGGACGCAGGTGCGGGCGATGCGGTAAACGAAAGCGCATCGGGAAGGCGATATGCGGGGCCATTTTTAACAACACTTCGCGTTCGGCCAGCGCTTCGCTCACCAGGCGGAACTCATAGTGTTCAAGGTAGCGCAGCCCGCCGTGAATCAGCTTTGAGCTGGCGCTGGATGTGGCGCAGGCAAGGTCGCTTGCCTCCAGCATCAGTACGGATAAACCACGCCCTGCGGCGTCTGCCGCGATACCGGCACCGTTGATGCCTCCCCCTATCACAATCAGATCTTTGGTTTCCACGCTCGCCACCTCTTACACTTTCGTTTAAGCTCACAAATGTTCGATATCGCTCAATATAGCAAACAATCGCGCTATTGGTAACATCAAAAAAACATTTCAGAGTGATGCGTGTAACATATTGGCGTTTATTTAGCGCCAGGCTGTACACTAGACGCTAAAATCCAGGGCGTTTCGCCGCCTGCCTGTATATCCGTATATAAAGAAGAGAGCTTATGGATCGCTTTGAATGTATTAACGTAGAAGAAGCCCACCAGAAAATGCACCAGCAGACGGCGGTGCTGGTCGATATTCGCGACCCGCAAAGCTATGCGATGGGCCACACGCCGGGCGCATTCCATCTGACCAACGATACGCTGGGCGCGTTTATGCGCGACAACGACTTTGATACGGCGGTCATGGTGATGTGCTATCACGGCAATAGCAGCAAAGGCGCCGCGCAGTATCTGCTGCAGCAGGGTTACGACAAGGTTTACAGCGTGGACGGCGGGTTTGATGCCTGGCACCGGCATTTTCCGGCGGAAGTCGCGCATGGCGCACTTTAGGCGTTAGCGCCGGTTGTGGCTATAATATCTCCCTTTGTGTGGAATAAGCGATCCGCTGCATGTTAATGATTACCTCTTTTGCCAACCCGCGCGTGGCCCAGGCGTTTGTCGACTATATGGCGACGCAGGGCATTATTCTGACTATTCAGCAGCATACGCAGAGCGATATCTGGCTGGCTGATGAGTCCCAGGCCGGACGCGTACAGGCCGAACTGGCCCGCTTTCTGGAAAATCCCGCCGATCCGCGTTACCTCGCCGCCAGCTGGCAGTCGGGGCACACCAATAGCGGGCTGCACTACCAGCGCTTTCCCTTTTTAGCGACGCTTCGCCATAACGCCGGGCCGGTGACCTGGGGCGTGCTCTTCGCCTGCATCGCCGTCTTTGTCCTGCAAACGGTCATTGGCGATCAACCGGTCATGCTGCTGCTGGCCTGGCCCTACGATCCTTCGCTGAAATTTGAAGTCTGGCGCTACTTTAGCCATGCGCTTATGCACTTCTCGCTGATGCATATTCTGTTCAACCTGCTATGGTGGTGGTACCTCGGCGGAGCGGTAGAAAAGCGCATCGGCAGCGGCAAGCTGGTGGTGATTACGGTGATCGCCGCTTTGCTGAGCGGCTTTGTGCAGCATCAGTTCAGCGGCCCGTGGTTTGGCGGACTCTCCGGCGTAGTCTATGCGCTAATGGGCTATGTCTGGCTACGAGGCGAGCGCGATCCGCAGAGCGGCGTTTATTTACAGCGCGGCTTGATACTCTTCTCTTTAGTATGGTTAATTGCTGGATGGTTTGATGTTTTCGGCATGTCGATTGCGAACGGTGCGCACGTGGCCGGTCTGGTGACCGGGCTGGCGATGGCGTTTGTTGATACGCAGAATGTGCGAAAACGAACGTAGAGATTCCCAGGGATATTTCATGAAACAAACACAACGTCATGACGCGATTATCGAGCTGGTAAAAAAACAGGGATACGTCAGTACCGAAGAGCTTGTCGAGCAGTTTGCCGTCAGCCCGCAGACCATTCGCCGCGATCTGAATGATTTAGCCGATCAGAAAATGATTCTGCGTCATCACGGCGGCGCTGCGCTACCGTCCAGCTCGGTGAATACGTCCTGGCACGACAGAAAATCGACCCAGACCCAGGAAAAAGAGCGCATCGCCCGCAAGGTGGCGAGCGAAATCCCCGATGGCGCGACGCTGTTTATCGATATCGGTACCACGCCGGAAGCGGTGGCCCACGCGCTGCTTAACCATAACGATCTGCGCATCGTCACCAATAACCTCAACGTCGCCAATACGCTGATGGTGAAAGAGGACTTCCGCATTATCCTGGCCGGCGGCGAGCTGCGCAGCCGGGATGGCGGTATTATCGGTGAGGCCACCCTGGACTTTATCTCCCAGTTTCGCCTTGATTTCGGCATTCTCGGCATCAGCGGTATCGACAGCGATGGCTCGCTGCTGGAGTTTGACTACCACGAAGTGCGCACCAAACGGGCGATTATTGAAAACTCCCGCCACGTGATGCTGGTCGTTGACCATTCTAAATTTGGCCGTAATGCGATGGTCAACATGGGCAGCATCAGCATGGTTGATGCGGTCTATACCGATGTGATGCCGCCCGCCGGCGTACTGAAGGTGATTACCGATAACAACCTTCAGCTGGAACTGTGCTGAACCTTTAGCATTTCCGGGTCATGCCAGAGCGTTGCTCCGCCTGACGCGCGCGATTGATGGCGTGGTGTTGATGAGTGACGGGATTATCTCCGCCGTCAGGCGGAGGGAAACCTGCCGCCGGCGATGACGTAACGGTTATGTTGCCTGAAGCGAGCCGATAGCGGCTTAAACCCCGTATCCCATCATTTTCAACAGCTGCTGGGCATGCTGAACGGCATCCTGGCGGTGCGCCACGCCCAGCTTCTGATACAAGTTACGGATATGCGTTTTAATCGTAGTGGCGGCCACGTCCAGCTCACCGGCAATCTGCTCGTTGCTGTAGCCGGAATAGATAAGTCCCAGGACCTGCCATTCGCGCTGGGTCAGCGGGCTGGTGCGGATAAGCTCCGGCACTTCCGGGTGGTTCAGCAGCCGTTCGACGAAGCTCTCGTCAAAGTGGGCGAACTTATGCCGATGATGCTGGTTGATATCGCGCAGAATACGCTGGGCGCGGTGCTGCTCCAGCTCCGGCAGCGTATTGAGCTGAATCAGCTGGCGCAGCTGCTGCGCCATCGCTTCGCCTTCAATGACAAAATGATTAATAAACCCGGTGCGGTTAGCGAGGGTGAGCGCTTCCAGCAGCGCTTTTTGCGCTTCGCTCTTACGCCCGGCCTGCCAGTAGAGCTGGTTGAGCAGCAGCAGGTTGCGGTTCAAGTCGCTCATCAAACGCAGCGAGCGGGCGTTATCGTTTAGCTCTTCCAGTACCATTTCGGCGGAATCAAAATCGCCGAGCAGGATCTGCGCGCGGGCGATATTGCGCCACTGGCTCTGCAGGAAATGGTTGTTAGCGAATTCCGGTTTTGGCGTCTGGCGCAGCCAGTTTGCCGCGGCGGCTTTATCGCCGATCATCTGCCAGTAGATCACCCGGACTTTGTCGGCATTGGATACCCAGTCGCTATGGTAATGGCCGTTGCCCAGCAGGTTTTCCAGGCGATTCAAATGGCTGCGGGCGTTATCCAGGTCGCCCCGCGCCAGCGAGCACTGTACCATCAGCGTCAAGCACTGCAGCTGCTGCTGCGGCTGATAGGAGGAAAGCACGTTCATGCCGCTGCGCGCGGAGGTCTCCGCTTCATCCAGCCGCGCCCAGGCCCACAGCAGCTGGGAGCGAATCCGCAGCAGGAACTCGTGCATCGGCAGCTGCTCAAGGTGCTGTTCGCGAATCAGCTGGAACGCTTTTTCCTGAATTTCCCAGGCGGCCTGCAGGAACCCCTGCGCAAAGAGGATTTCGCTTTGCTGGATCATGCTCCATAACGCGTAGTGCCAGACGTCATGACGGCGGGCCATCTGTTCCGTCTGCTGCATGACCGCCAGCGATTTGCTCAGCTGGCCTTTGCAGTGCAGAACTTCACCGTGTACGGATGTGGCAACGATACGGCTGTAGTAGCTGGCCAGCGGCAGTTCATCAAGGGCCACCATCGCCAGGCGCTCGGCTTCGTCCTGATCGCCCGCGTTGATCGCCACCTGGGCGCGCAGGGCGTTGAAATCCCCGTGCATGGCGGTGTCCATTTCCGTATCCATCTCCTGCTCGGCGCGCGCCAGCAGGGTATTCACTTCGCTATAGCGGTGCTGGCTCTGCATCAGCCAGGCCTGCAAAAGAATTAAACGCGGGTTTTCCAGCAGGTTTGACCACGGCAGCGCGGCGAGGGACTGCTCCAGCAAACTCAGTTCGCTGTGGTTAAACATGCCCCACGCGTGGTTGAGCAGAATATCGCGCAGCATTTTGGCGTCACCCGCGGCCAGGGCGTGGTGAATGGCTTCGCTCGGGAAGCCTTGCGCCATCCAGCTTTCTGCCGCCGCACGGTGAATTTCCGGTAGCTCAACCGCCAGCTCCCACTGGCAGCGCTGGCGCAGGAAGTTGCCGAACAGCGGATGGTAGCGGAACCATTCGCCGGAATCGTCCATCCGCTGCAGGAATAAGCCCTGACGTTCAATTTCTTCCAGCTGCATCTGGCCATTCTCTTCGCCGGTAACGCGGACGATGAGCGCATCGTTCATTGAACGCAGTAGCGAACTTTTCAGCAGGAAATTACGCGTCCGCGGGTCCACGTTATCCAGCACCTCATCGACCAGATAGTCAGAAAGATGGCTGGCGTTAATGCCGGCAAGACGACGAGCGGAGTGGTGGGCGGAAGTATTGTTCTGGCGCGCCGAGAGGGCAATCAGCTGTAGCGCGGTGGCCCAGCCGGCAACATCGTCGCACAGCCTTTTGCTGTCGTCGGCCTCAATGGGCGAACTGAGACGACAGTCGAAAAACTGCTTGGCTTCCTGATGGGTAAAAGCCAGCTGCTGGCTGCCGATTTCCAGCAGCTGATCGCGCACGCGCAGGTTGGCGATACCCAGCTGCGGCAGATTACGCGACAGCACCACCAGCGTCATATTTTCTGGCTGATGGCGGAGGAAGAAACGCATTGCGTCATGAATCACCGGATTGCTGATCAGATGGTAATCATCAATCACCAGGAACAGCGGGCGCTGCCAGTCGGCCAGTTCAATAAACAGTTGTGCGAAGAGGGAAGGCAGGCTGGCGTACTGGCGTTTTTGCACCATCGCTTCGCTGGCCGCGCAGTGGCCGCCGGTTGCCTGTTGAACGGCGGCGATAAGATAGCTGGCAAAACGCTCCTGTTGGTTATCGCCTTCATCCAGGGAGAACCAGCCGAGATCGTTTTTCCCCGCCGCCCATTGAGACACGAGCGTGGTCTTACCGTAGCCAGCCGGGCTGGTCACCAACGCGAGACGATAATTGTTCGCGCCGGAAAGTTTCGCCAGCAATCGCTCACGAACCACAGTGTGTTCAAGGCGGACCGGGCGACTTAATTTAGACGGAATCAACATAGTTCTTCATTTCGCTGTGCAAGGGAGGAGTTGCGAATTTTTTTGCGCTTCGTAATTAATATCCAATAAGGTCGGCCATAATGAATTTTATTGCAAGTTATGTCCGAGTTTTATGCTCTTGAATTTGCTCTATGTCACAAATTTGGACATAGAGATAAATTCACAGAAATCCGCGTCAGCGTGCGCGGTTGTTGGGATTGCGCAGGTTACAGACACAATAAGCTAATGTTTTATTACAAAATTAGTAGCTGTTTGTTTTTAATAAAATATTATCAGCGAAATCTTATAAGTCATCTTTTGAGCTATTTCTACATTAAAGTACGTTTATTCCCCTGATATTTACTTTTATTTGTCGATATTTACACAACGGCGTTTCGCTTGCTTTTATCGTCCTGGCTTGTAACAAAATTTTGAGCGCCAGGCGGGCCGGTTTGTTGTTCCGGTATGGCGAATTTTGCAGCATAATTTTGGCCGGTAGGCTAACGTAATAGTGGCCACGATCA
The DNA here is from genome assembly GCF_009025755.1 of Klebsiella sp. RCJ4. NCBI lineage: Bacteria > Pseudomonadati > Pseudomonadota > Gammaproteobacteria > Enterobacterales > Enterobacteriaceae > Klebsiella > Klebsiella sp. RCJ4. The sequence continues at coordinate 58,362 of NZ_WCIN01000042.1, read as the reverse complement.
CACTTTTCGCTCATCCCTGCTACTCCTCCCCGGCTAATCCCTGGCGGGATGAGGACGTGACTCCGGGAGGTCGGCACACTAACGCTAACGTTTTAGTAAAGGACCCGGATTACTTATGTCACAGACTTCTTTTAACAAAGCTCAGTTTCAGGCTGCACTGACGCGTCAGTGGCAGCATTTTGGTTTACAGTCCGCTTCCGAGATGACCCAGCGTCAGTGGTGGCGCGCCGTTAGCGGTGCGCTGTCCGAGCTGTTGTCGGCTCAGCCGGTAGCGAAAGCGGCCGAAGGGCAGCGCCACGTAAACTATATCTCCATGGAGTTTTTGATCGGTCGCCTGACCGGCAACAACCTGCTTAACCTTGGCTGGTATCAGCAGGTCAGCGATGAGCTTCAGGCGCACGACATTAATTTGACCGACCTGCTGGAAGAGGAAATCGACCCGGGTCTGGGCAACGGCGGTCTTGGCCGTCTGGCGGCTTGTTTCCTTGATTCAATGGCTACCGTTGGCCAGTCGGCGACCGGCTACGGCCTGAACTACCAGTACGGTCTGTTCCGCCAGTCTTTCGCTGACGGCCAGCAGATGGAAGCGCCGGATGACTGGGGGCGTAATAGCTACCCGTGGTTCCGCCACAACGAAGCGCTGGACGTGCAGGTTGGCCTCGGCGGTAAAGTGACCAAAAGCGGTGAGTGGGTACCGGCATTCGTGATTACCGGCGAAGCCTGGGATCTGCCGGTGCTGGGCTACCGCAACAACGTGGCTCAGCCGCTGCGCCTGTGGCAGGCTAAGCACGCGCATCCGTTTAACCTGACCAAATTCAACGACGGCGATTTCCTGCGTGCCGAACAGCAGGGCATTGACGCCGAAAAACTGACGAAAGTTCTCTACCCGAACGATAACCATCAGGCGGGTAAAAAACTGCGTCTGATGCAGCAGTACTTCCAGTGCGCCTGCTCGGTTGCCGATATTCTGCGTCGCCATCATCTGGCGGGCCGCAAGCTGGCGGAGCTGGCGGATTATGAAGTCATCCAGCTTAACGATACTCACCCGACGATTGCGATTCCGGAACTGCTGCGCGTGCTGATTGATGAGCATCAGCTGAGCTGGGACGACGCCTGGGCGATTACCAGCAAAACCTTCGCGTATACCAACCATACCCTGATGCCGGAAGCGCTGGAGTGCTGGGATGAGAAGCTGGTGAAGGCGCTTCTGCCGCGCCACATGCAGATCATCAAACAGATTAACGACCGCTTTAAAACGCTGGTGGATAAAACCTGGCCGGGCGATAAGCAGGTATGGGCGAAACTGGCGGTGGTGCACGATAAACAGGTTCGCATGGCGAACATGTGCGTGGTGAGCGGCTTTGCGGTTAACGGCGTTGCCGCGCTGCACTCCGACCTGGTGGTGAAAGATCTGTTCCCGGAATATCACCAGCTGTGGCCGAATAAATTCCATAACGTCACCAACGGTATTACCCCGCGCCGCTGGATCAAACAGTGCAACCCGGCTCTGGCCGCGCTGCTGGATAAAACCCTGAAGAAAGAGTGGGCCAACGATCTCGACCAGCTGATCAACCTCGAAAAATATGCCGATGACGCTAAGTTCCGTCAGACGTATCGCGACATTAAGCTGGCCAACAAGGTTCGTCTGGCGGAGTTTGTGAAGCGGCGTACCGGTATCGAGATTAATCCGCAGGCGATTTTCGATATCCAGATTAAACGTCTGCACGAGTACAAACGTCAGCACCTCAACCTGCTGAACATCCTCGCGCAGTACAAAGAAATCCGCGAGAACCCGCAGACGGACCGCGTACCGCGCGTGTTCCTGTTCGGTGCGAAAGCGGCGCCGGGCTACTACCTGGCGAAGAATATTATCTGGGCGATCAACAAGGTTGCCGCAGCGATCAATAACGATCCGCTGGTTGGCGATAAGCTGAAAGTGGTATTCCTGCCGGACTACTGCGTCTCGGCGGCGGAAATGCTGATCCCGGCGGCGGATGTCTCCGAGCAGATCTCTACGGCGGGTAAAGAGGCCTCCGGTACCGGCAATATGAAGCTGGCGCTGAACGGCGCGCTGACCGTGGGAACCCTGGACGGGGCGAACGTGGAAATCGCTGAGCAGGTGGGTGACGAAAACATCTTTATCTTCGGTCATACCGTGGAAGAAGTGAAAGCGCTGAAGGCCAAAGGCTACGATCCGCTGAAATGGCGTAAGAAAGACAAGCTGCTGGACGCGGTGCTGAAAGAGCTGGAGAGCGGCAAATATAGCGATGGCGATAAGCATGCCTTTGACCAGATGCTGCATAGCCTGCTGAAAGGCGGCGATCCGTACCTGGTGCTGGCGGATTTTGAAGCCTACGTGGCGGCGCAGAAGCAGGTTGATGCGCTGTATCGCGACCAGGAGGCCTGGACGCGCGCAGCGATCCTGAATACCGCGCGCTGCGGCATGTTCAGCTCCGACCGCTCGATTCGCGATTATCAGCAACGTATCTGGCAGGCAAAACGCTAAGGACAGGCCTATGGAGACTAAACGCCTTGATAACGCTGCCCTGGCGGCGGGAATAAGCCCAAGCTACATCAACGCTCATGGAAAGCCGCAGTCCATTGCTGCGGTGACCAAGCAGCGGCTGCTTGATGCGATGCATCGTACAGCGAGCGCCGTGAAGGCGGCGGTTAACCCGCTGCCTGCGGTGCAGGTGTTCACCTACGGCAAAAAGATGTCTCTGCCGGTGGCGGGCCAGGGGGAGTTCCACTGGATCCTCACCACCGAAGAAGGGAAACAGTATCAGGGCCAGGCGCGCGGCGGTGAAACGCTGCCGCTGCCGGCAAGATTGCCGGAAGGGTACCACACGCTGACGCTGACTCAGGACGGCGACCGCTGGCACTGCCGGGTCATCGTCGCGCCCGCGCGCTGCTACGAACCGCAGGCGCTGAAGGATGGCAAGAAGCTGTGGGGAACCTGCGTACAGCTGTATACGCTGCGCTCGGAGAAGAACTGGGGGATTGGCGACTTCGGCGATTTACGCGCGATGCTGCCGGAAATCGCCCGCCGCGGCGGTGCGTTTATCGGGCTTAACCCGATTCACGCGCTCTATCCGGCTAATCCGGAGAGCGCCAGTCCGTACAGCCCCTCTTCGCGCCGCTGGCTCAACGTTATCTATATAGACGTCAATGCGGTAGAGGATTTCCGACGCAGCAAAGAAGCGCAGAAATGGTGGCAATCACCGGCTACGCAGCAGGCCCTACAGGCCGCGCGTCAGACCGATGATGTTGACTACACCGCCGTGACCGCCCTTAAGCTCACTGCGCTGCGCATGGCCTGGAAAGGTTTTTCCGCACGTAACGATGAGACGACGGCGGAGTTCCGTCAGTTTGTGGCGCGCGAGGGGGAAAGCCTGTACTGGCAGGCGGCGTTTGACGCGCTGCACGCCTGGCAGGTTAAGCAGGATCCGCTGCGCTGGGGCTGGCCCGCGTGGCCGAAGGCTTATCAGGATACCGATAGCCCGGAGGTTAAAGCGTTCTGCACCGAACACGCCGATGAGGTGAATTTTTACCTGTGGCTGCAGTGGCTCGCTTTCACTCAGTTTGCCGAATGCTGGCATACCAGCCAGAACGACGCCATGCCGATCGGCCTGTATCGCGACCTGGCGGTGGGCGTTGCGGAAGGCGGGGCGGAAACCTGGTGCGATCGCGAGCTGTACTGCCTGAAAGCTTCCGTCGGCGCGCCGCCGGATATCCTGGGCCCGCTGGGGCAAAACTGGGGCCTGCCGCCGATGGATCCGCATATCATCGTGGCGCGCGCCTATGAGCCGTTTGTCGAACTGCTGCGCGCCAACATGCAAAACTGCGGGGCGCTGCGCATCGATCACGTGATGTCGGTGCTGCGTTTGTGGTGGATCCCTTACGGTGAAACGGCCGATCACGGCGCCTATGTGCAGTATCCGGTCGACGATCTGTTGTCGATTCTGGCGCTGGAGAGTAAGCGTCATCGCTGTATGGTGATCGGCGAGGATCTGGGAACCGTACCGGTAGAGATCGTCGGTAAGCTGCGTAAAAGCGGCGTTTACTCTTACAAAGTGCTCTATTTCGAAAATGACCACGAGAAGACTTTCCGTGCGCCGAAGGCGTATCCGGAGCAATCAATGGCTGTGGCTACGACGCATGACCTGCCAACGCTGCGCGGCTACTGGGAAAGCGGCGACCTGACGCTGGGTAAATCGCTTGGCCTGTATCCGGATGCGGTGGTACTGCGCGGACTGTATCAGGACCGCGAGCGGGCGAAGCAGGGGCTGCTGGACGCTCTGCACCGCTACGGCTGTCTGCCGAAGCGTACCGGGCACAAAGCGTCGCTGATGGCGATGACGTCGACCCTCAATCGTGGAATGCAGCGCTATATTGCCGACAGCAACAGCGCCCTGCTGGGCCTGCAGCCGGAAGACTGGCTGGAGATGGCCGAGCCGGTCAATATTCCGGGCACCAGTACGGAGTATCCAAACTGGCGTCGCAAGCTCTCCACCACCCTCGAGGCGATGTTTGCCGATGAGCAGGTGAATAAGCTGCTTAAGGATCTGGATAAGCGGCGCAAGGCGGCGAGTAAGAAGAAGCCAGCGTGATGTCAACGCGATGAAAAAGCCGGGAAGCGATTCCCGGCTTTTTCATTTCTGCGGACCCGATTAGCGTTTCGGCCCCGCGGCCACCAGCGCAGCGCCCGCCGGCGTATCGGTGTACTTCTCGAAGTTCTCGATAAACAGCTTCGCCAGCTGTTCCGCTTTCTCCTGCCACTGCTCCGGCGATCCGTAGGTGTTGCGCGGGTCGAGGATGTGGGTATCCACGCCGGGAAGCTCGGTCGGGATCTGCAGCTCAAACATCGGCAGAGTGAAGGTTTCGGCGTTGTCCAGCGAACCATCAAGAATGGCGTCGATAATGGCGCGAGTATCTTTGATAGAGATACGTTTACCGGTACCGTTCCAGCCGGTGTTGACCAGATAGGCCTGCGCGCCGGACGCCTGCATGCGCTTCACCAGCACTTCCGCGTACTGCGTCGGGTGCAGCGACAGGAACGCCGCGCCGAAGCAGGCGGAGAAGGTTGGCGTCGGCTCCGTGACGCCGCGCTCGGTACCCGCCAGTTTGGCGGTGAAGCCAGACAGGAAATGGTACTGGGTCTGGTCGGCGGTCAGGCGAGAAACCGGCGGCAGGACGCCAAAGGCGTCGGCGGTCAGGAAGATAACCTTGGTGGCATGACCGGCCTTAGAGATCGGCTTAACGATGTTCTCGATATGGTTGATCGGATAAGAGACGCGGGTGTTTTCGGTCTTCGAACCGTCGTTAAAATCGACGGTGCCGTCGGCCAGCACCACCACGTTCTCCAGCAGCGCATCGCGGCGAATCGCATGGTAGATATCCGGCTCCGCGGCTTCGGAAAGCTTAATGGTCTTGGCGTAGCAGCCGCCTTCGAAGTTGAAGACCCCGTCGTCATCCCAGCCGTGTTCGTCATCGCCAATCAGACGGCGTTTCGGATCGGTAGAGAGGGTGGTCTTGCCGGTACCGGAAAGGCCGAAGAAGATGGCGACATCCTCTTTTTCCCCTACGTTGGCGGAGCAGTGCATGGAGGCGATGCCCTTCAGCGGCAGCAGGTAGTTCATGATCGAGAACATCCCTTTTTTCATTTCGCCGCCGTACCAGGTGCCGCCGATGAGCTGAATGCGCTCGGTCAGGTTGAACGCGACGAAGTTCTCGGAGTTCAGACCCTGTTCTTTCCACTGCGGGTTGGTGCACTTGGCGCCGTTCATCACGATGAAGTCCGGCTTGAAGTTTGCCAGCTCTTCATCGCCTGGTCGGATAAACATGTTCTTCACGAAATGCGCCTGCCAGGCGACTTCGGTAATAAAGCGGACGCTCAGGCGGGTGTCGGCGTTGGCGCCGCAGAAGGCGTCAACGATAAACAGACGCTTGCCGGAGAGCTGGCGGGTCACCAGCCCCTTCAGGTGCTGCCACGTTTCCTCAGAGAGCGGCTTGTTGTCGTTCTTGCCTTTGCCTTTATCAGCCCACCACACCGTATCGCGGGTGGTGTCATCACGAACGATATACTTATCTTTTGGAGAACGGCCGGTAAAAATACCGGTATCTACGGCGATTGCACCAAGATTTGTTAATACGCCACGTTCATAGCCTTCCAGATTGGGGGCGAGCTCTTCTTCATACAAAGTATCGTAGCTGGGGTTATGAACGATATCCTGGACGTCATTGATACCATAAGCCTTGAGATCCTGCGGGGTTAAACCATTATTAACGCGCATGTCACTGCTCCTTAGCCAATATGTACTGCTTTAAATTGTAGGGTTTATTACGGGGTATAGACCGCGACCAGGCTCATAGATTTACGTATCTCGACAAACGGCGGACTTACGAAAAACGTTGTGACTCCTGTCACGAGGCGTAGGGGATTATCTCAGGAATTAGGGCATAGTTGGGGGTAGATGTTTCTTAATGGTTAAAAAGTAATTAAAAAAACTGTTGAAATGTGAATGTAATCGCTTACCTGAAAGAAAATTACGTAACTCTTTCATGGGGAATCGATTCACCACGCGCAGAAAAAGCGTTGACGCCAGGCGCGAAAAGGGAAACCGCGCCTGGCGAAGCGATGATTAGTGGAGCTGCGGGTCGGCCGGGGAGGCGTTGTTACGAATTTCGGCAATATCCATCGCATTAAAGATGTAGTGATTACCGCAGTAGTCGCAGTGCATATCGATTTCACCTTCATCGGCCAGGATGCTATCGATCTCCTCATCCGGCAGCGTTTTCAGCGCGCCGGCGCAGCGCTCGCGAGAGCAGGTGCATTTAAACTCGATGTCCTGCGGCTCGTAAACGGTGACTTCTTCTTCGTGATACAAGCGCCAGAGCACATCGTTCGCTGGCAGGGTAAACAGCTCTTCAGCTTTGATGGTCTCAGTCAGGGTGCTCAGATGTTCGAAATCCGCCGCCTGTGCGTCCTGCGCCGGCAGAACCTGCAGCAGCATGCCGCCGGCCATCGGTTTACCGTCGTGTTCACCGCTACGAATGATCAGTCGGGTCGGCAGCTGTTCGGAGCGCTGGAAGTAATCTTCGAGGCAGGCCGCAAGGGTATCCCCCTCGAGACCGACCACGCCCTGATAGCGTTCGCCCTCTTCCGGAGAGATGGTAATGACCAGATATCCGTTACCGACCATGGTTTTCAGGTCCGCCCCTTCCGGGATCTCGCCCTGGACGCGGGCTACACCGCGCATCTGCTGCTGGTTGTTGCCGTTGATCACCGCCAGCGACAGCGGGCCATCGCCCTGCAGCTGAACGGTAATATCGCCGGCGAACTTCAGCGTGGCGGTCAGCAGGCTGGTGGCAACCAGCAGTTCCGCCAGCACGGTTTTCACCGGCTGCGGGTAGCTATGGTTGGTCAGAATCTGTTCTAAAGTTTCTGAAACGGTTACCAGCTCACCGCGTACGGCATAGTTTTCAAACAGATAGCGGTGTAATTGATCGTGTTGAGTCATAATCATCTCTCTTGCGGGCCACAGTTATTCACTATCGCCGTGTTTAAATCTCATCAGGTCGCGGCGCTCTTTCTTATCCGGTCGCCTGTCGGGATGCGGCATGGTTAACGCGTTCATCTTCCGCGCCAGCGCCATTTTCTCGCGTTTCTCGATGCTCTCCGCCGTCTCTTCATAAAGCGCGACGGCTTCACTGGCGGGTCTGCGCTGTTCGGTAATGCCCTTTACCACGATGGTTCGTTCGTCATTGCCCTGGCGAAGCAGCAGGGTCGCGTTCAGCTCGACCACTTTGCCCGGCTTACTGCGTTGTCCGTTATAGTGCACCTTGCCGCCTTCAATCATCTCGCGCGCCAGCGCACGGGTTTTATAAATGCGGGCTGCCCACAGCCATTTGTCCAGCCTGACGGCTTCGACGGGTTTTTCTTTCATGGCCTCTCCTGTAGGGTCAGCGAGGGGATCAGATGCCGGTAGTCATTCAACCCCGGATGGCGAGCGTAGCTTTTTTCCGCCAGCCCGGAGTCGGGGTTGGTGATACCGAGGCAATAGCGGATGCCGTACTCCGCCGCCGCGTCCAGAATCGCCTCGTTATCGTCGACGAAGAGCGTATTACGCGCGTCGAAGCCGGTTTCTTCAGCCACGGCGTGCCACAGCCGCTGATCTTCTTTCGGATAACCAAATGTGTGGGTGGAAAGCAATAAATCAAGGTGTGCATCCAGCCCGGTGTGCTTTAGCTTCACCGCCAGATTATGCGGATGGGCGTTGGTCAGCAAAATCCGCCGTTTGCCGCTGTTTTTTAGCGCCTCGAGGAACGGCACGGTATCTTCACGCAGCGCGGCCCTTGGCCCCTGCTCGCTGGTCATCGCACAAATATCCAAACCAAGGCGCTCGCTCCAGTAGTCCAGGCAGTACCAGTTTAGCGTATGTTGCACCGCGTGGTACTCCTGGCGCATCGCGTCCCTGGCTTCCTGCAGGTTGAGACCCCGCGCGGCGCCCCAGGTTTCCGGCACCAGTTTTTGCCAGAAGTAGTTGTCGAAGGCGAGGTCGAGCAGCGTGCCGTCCATATCCAGCAGAACGGTATCAACCTCCTGCCAGGCGATATCAAAATGCATGGTGGGTCTCCAGCGAGGGGGAAATTGCGCGACAGGGTATCATACCCGGTCGCGCAGAGAATTATTCTTGCGGGTCCGGCGAGGAAAGGAGATCCGGATTCAGGCAGCTTTCGTAGTATTTCTGAATCTCTTCCTGACGCTGGCGATGGCGCTGATAGCGACGAAAAGCCTGAAGGCCGTGATACGCCGTACAGCCCAGCATGGTCAGCAGCAGCAGCGTGGTGCCGAGATAGCGCCACAGACCGGTGCGATCGGGAATACGATGCAGGTTGATGTGCTGCGTCCCGTTGGCATCGGTATAAAGATTGGTGACGATGCCTTCTGCCTGGAACGGCGTGTGCATTAACATGCCCGCCAGGCGCTGAAGTTCGCTCCACTGCTGGTGTGCAGGGAAGTCGTATAACCCGGTGCCTGGCCATGGCTGATTCACCAGGTCGCTGCCTTCATCGCTGGCAATCAGGAAACCGCCGGGCGCCGGGCTATTCAGCGCCTGCGCCGCGCGCGAGGTTTCACGGCTGATGAACGGGGCGGTGGAGGTGGTGACCAGATTCTCCAGCGACTCCGCGCTTACCGGGCGTAACAGGACGTTGACGCCATCCAGCTTGCCCGCGTTTGCGCGTTTGGTCAGGGTTTCCCAGTTGCGGGTATTACCGAGGTTAACCAGCGCATTCTTCAAACGAACGCAATCGTCTTTCGCAGAGCACAGGTCGTTAGTTTTGGTGACGATATCGCCAAAGTCATCCAGCAGCACCATGCCTGACTTCTGAATGGCTGAACGCAGCGCCGGGCTGACGCGCGAATCGTCATCGGATTCGGGATGGAGCTGGCGCTGAACGGTCTGCATCAGGGCGGTGGCCTTACTGACGATATCTGACTCCGGCAGCGGCAGGGGAGGGGCATCATTCCAGACGATTTGTGAACAATCGAACGGCATAAACGGCGAGTTCTCTTTTGCCGTCCAGGCGCCCGGCGAGTGAATGTTGCACATTCCTGTGCCTTTCAGGCGCAGCGTGTCGCCGATGCGAATCTTTGACTTCTCCAACTGGGCAACCGTCGTGGCTTCGATAGTTTGTGCGCCCTTGAGCCATGAAAGGGTGAATTTAAAGGGCATATTCAGCGGTACGCTGGCCCACAGCATCACGACGACCAGCAGCGCGCCCAGGGCGATAATCGCGCTGCGGAGCCAGTACTGAAGCGGGAAGTTTTTGACCTCATCATGCAGCGACAGGAAGCGCCCCTGGCGGACAACGTGGCGGCTAAGATAGATGTCGATATCCGTTTGTTGGCCGAGGTCCTGCGCGATCCACGGCTGCCAGTGGCGCGGGTAGATAAGATCGATAATGCCGAGGGAAATATTATTGATATGTTCCTGGTCGTTTTCACCAAACAGCCCCCAGCGTTTAGGCATGCCGCGCAGGCAGTGAATTTCCCGCAGCGATGTTTTACGTGGGGGGGCGTAAATACCCCATATGCCCGCAAGCAGGAGAAGCAACCCGCCGCCCAGTAGCCAGGGGGAAAAAACGTTGGGAGTCATCAGGCTGCAATAAAACAGCAGGAAAGCGGTGACCACCAGGATGGCTTCGCGCAGACCGTCAGGGCGGCTGAGCGCGTGCTCTTCAGGGGTTTCCGGGCGGATGTTCAGCAGCTCAATTTGTTCGCTCTCTTCTCCGCGGATGGAAGCCTGAGGCACGGAGGATTTTTCAAGCGCCAACCCTCGGGACTCGTGCGGGTAGTCGCTGAGGGTTTGCCCGTTGAGAGCAATCACCAGCGGCAGGCTATCGGTGGAGATTAATTCGACGCTGTTTTCATCATTGATGTGTTGTTCCCAGAAGGGAGGAAGATGAATTTCAACGGAATCAAGGAAGTAGCGCCATTTGTTGAGCTCGTCGGTGGTGATGCCGTAGCGAGTGATGGCTCGGGTGACGCTATAAACGGTGCCGCTCTGTTCGTTCAGGGTCAGGTTTACCGGCGCGCTGCTGGCGCCTGATGCCGGCAGCTGCTGGTTGCGGCTGAGACGGTCGAGGTATTTTTCTACGGCGCTGCGCTCTTCATCGGAAAGCTTGCGCGTCGCGGCATCGCTAAAGGCCTGCAGCAGCGGCAGGCGACGACGTCTTGCATGCGTGCGATACCACCACCCGATAAGCAATGCGCAGATTAGCAGAGCTATCAAAAATATCAGAAAGGTGCCCATGCCCATCCCATCATAGTTATTCTTTTCTTACTGGTATCGTCGGTTGCCATTCATCAATGGAGGTAAAACAGCCGTCGCAATCGGCACTCTGTTAAAGCGGGAACATCTCTTATGCAAAGCAGCAGCATACAACCTTATCAAAAACGTTAAAATCCAGGAATCAGTATATTCTCAAATACTATTCAACCTATTGACTTTTTAGTCATTGTGATAATCGGGCTCGGGACGGGAAAGTTGCAACTATGTAAATTAGTAGCGATTAGGATTGCCGAAACCGTGCTGCGTATCGCACAATGGCCGCTGTAATCACAGCATAGACCGATGACAATGAGCAAATCATTACAAAAACCCACTATTCTCAACGTTGAAACAGTCGCGCGCTCGCGCCTTTTTAATGTTGAAAGCGTGGACCTCGAGTTCAGCAACGGCGTGCGCCGAGTGTATGAACGGATGCGGCCTTCTACCCGTGAAGCCGTGATGATTGTGCCGATTGTCGATGACCATATAATCTTGATTCGCGAATACGCTGTCGGTACGGAATCCTATGAGCTGGGCTTCTCAAAAGGCCTGATCGATCCGGGTGAAAGCGTACTGGAGGCCGCCAACCGCGAGCTAAAAGAAGAGGTCGGCTTTGGCGCGCAAAAACTGACGTTTTTGAAAAAGCTGAGCATGGCCCCCTCCTACTTCTCCAGCAAGATGAACATTCTGGTGGCGGAAGATCTTTATCCGGAATCGCTGCCCGGCGACGAGCCCGAGCCGCTGCCCCAGGTTCGCTGGCCGCTGTCGCAGCTGATGACGCTGCTTGATGAAGAAGACTTTAACGAAGCGCGTAACGTTAGCGCGCTGTTCCTGCTGCGCGAATGGCTGCAGGCGCAGGGGCGGCTGTAGCGTCACTCCCGGATAACGGAAAATGCCCCGCGGCTGCCTCACGGCGCCGTTGCGGTAGGTCGTGGTAAAGGCGCCAGCCGTGGCACGATATCTACAACCGGTTTTCCGTCAGCCAAAAAAAGCGCCCGCAGGCGCTTTTTTGTCAGAACAGTTCGTGGGTTTCCCCCCCGCCATCGGTAATGGTGGTGCCGACTTCATGAACCGCCTGCTGGGTAGGCTGAGTGCCCTCAATAAAGTACTCAGCGCGGCTGTTACCGCCGCTGGCCAACTGACCGGTACTGCGGTCAATGTTGACCGTAATAATACCCGGCGGCGGCGTAAGCGGTTCTTCCGGTACGCCTTGCAGCACGTTTTTCATAAAGTCATCCCAGGCCGGCTGAGCGCTTTTGGCGCCGCCTTCATAGCCCGATATCTGATCTTTGATTGCCCCGGAGGCGGTGGTGCGGCCAAGGTCGCGACGGTGGTCATCGAAGCCAATCCATACCGACGTCACCACGCCAGGGCCGTAGCCCGAGAACCACGCATCTTTTGAACTGTTGGTGGTCCCGGTTTTGCCGCCGATATCGTGACGCTGCAGATCGCGCCCCGCTCGCCAGCCGGTGCCCATCCAGCCCGGTTCGCCGAAAATATTAGTGTTCAGGGCGCTTTTAATCAGGAACGCCAGCGGGGTGTTGATCACGTGCGGCGCATACTCCGGTGCGCCACTTTGCGCCACCAGCGACTGGTTCGCCTGCGCCAGCTGCGGCTGCGGAGGAACGCCGGGGTTTTGCGGGTCCTGAGAGGTCGCTACGTCCTCAACGTCTTTGTTCTCGAGCACATCGGACTTCGGCGTATCGCCATAAATCACCGGAATATTGCACTGCGGGCAGGCAATTTTTGGCCGCTCTTCAAAAATGACGCCGCCCTGATCGTTCTCAATTTTGCTGATGAAATAAGGGCTGACCAGGAAACCGCCGTTAGCCATCACCGAATAGCCGCGAGCAACCTGAAGCGGGGTGAAAGACGCGGAGCCCAGCGCCAGCGATTCTGTCCGCACGATGTTCTGCGCCGGGAAGCCGAAGCGCTGAAGATACTCTGCCGCGTAGTCCACACCCATGGCGCGCATCGCGCGAACCATGACAACGTTCTTTGATTGACCCAGCCCCTGACGCAGGCGGATAGGGCCCGCATACTGCGGCGGAGAGTTTTTTGGCCGCCAGTCGGAGCCGGAGCCGGCATCCCAGCGGGAAATCGGCACATCGTTGAGCATGCTCGCCAGCGTTAAGCCTTTATCCATTGCCGCTGTGTAGAGGAACGGCTTAATGTTAGAACCGACCTGGCGCAGCGCCTGAGTTGCGCGGTTGAACTTGCTCTGGTTGAAATCGAAGCCGCCGACCAGCGCAATGATCGCCCCGTTTTGCGGGTTGATCGATACCAGCGCCGAGTTGACATCAGGCACCTGCGATAGCCACCAGCTGCTACCCACCTGACGGACCCACACCTGCTGCCCGGCCTGCACCACATCGTTCACTTTACGCGGCGTGGCGCCCTGTTGGGTATCAGAGATAAACCGACGCGCCCAGCGGACGCCTTCCATATTCAGCGACACCGAGGTGCCGTTGCTCATGAGTGCGACGGCTTCCTGCGGGCTTGCCGAAGTGACTACCGCCGGAGAGAGCGGTCCGGTACTCGGGGTTTTTTTCAGGGTATCGAGGATTTTCTGGTTATCCCACGGCGTTTCGCCCACCTTCCACAGCACCTTTTCCGGGCCGCGATAGCCGTGGCGCATGTCGTAATCCAGCACGTTATTCCGCACCGCCTGCTGGGCGGCCTGCTGATTTTTACGGGTAATGGTGGTGTAGACGCGATAACCGTCTTCATAAGCCTGCTCGCCGTAGCGGCTGACCATTTCCTGACGCACCATTTCGCTAAGATACGGGGAGGAGAAGGCGATTTCCGGCGTATGGTAGCTGGCGTCAATCGTCTGGCTACGCGCCTGATCGTACTGCGACTGCGTGATGTAGCCTTCGCTCAGCATCCGTGAGAGAACAACGTTGCGGCGGGCGGTTGCGCGATCCATGGAGTAGAGCGGGTTAAACGTCGACGGCGCTTTAGGCAGGCCCGCAATGACCGCCATTTCGCTCAGCGTAAGCTGGTCGACGGATTTCCCAAAATAGACCTGCGCGGCCGCGCCGACGCCGTAGGCGCGGTAGCCAAGATAGATTTTGTTCAGGTACAGCTCAAGGATTTCATCTTTATTGAGCAACTGCTCGATGCGGATCGCGAGGAAGGCTTCTTTCACCTTACGCATCAGCGTCTTCTCAGGGCTCAGGAAGAAGTTGCGCGCCAGCTGCTGAGTAATCGTACTGGCGCCCTGCGAGGCGTGGCCGGAGAACATCGCGACGCTGGCCGCGCGGAAAATCCCGACCGGGTCAACGCCATGATGCTCATAAAAACGGCTATCTTCGGTGGCGATAAACGCTTTTATCAGCTCAGGCGGCATTTGCTGCAGCGTGACGGGAATACGGCGTTTTTCGCCATATTGCGCAATCAGCTCGCCATCCGCGCTATAGACCTGCATCGGGATCTGCAGGCGCACATCCTTCAGGGTTGCGACGTCGGGGAGCTGCGGCTCTATATATTTATAGAGACCAAAAATCGAGCCTGCTCCCAGCAGTACGCAACAGACTGCAAGGATAAAAAGATACTTTACGAACTTCACCGGAGATTTCTCATTTAGTTTTCATTGGGCAGTTTATAAACAAACGCGCAGTAGTATAAAGGCAAGCCTGGAGCATTGATATAGCGAAGCATATCGGCGGATAAGGAGATCGTAGGCATGGCTTTTAGAAACTGGCGCATAGGAATGCATATTCAGCAGGACCATATTGCTATCGTCGCGTTATTACTCGAGCGTTCACGCTGGGCGCTACGTCGCTGGTGGCGTATCCCGCTGATGCCCGGCACCGTGCGGCAGGGCATCGTGGTGGACGTTGAGTCGCTGGCCCGCCAGCTGCAGCCCTGGCGGCGGGAGCTGCCTTTGCAGCATCAGGCGTGTATTGCCTTCCCGGCGGCGCGAACGCTGCAAAAGCAGCTTCCGCGCCCGCAGATTTCATTACGAGAAAGCGAGCAGGCGACCTGGATCGCCAGCGCGATGGCGCAGCAGCTGGAAATGCCCGCGTCATCGCTCTGCGTCGATTATGTGGACGCCAGAGCGGTGGATGGCTGGCGGGTCACCGCCGCGCAGCGCCTGGATATTAACGCCCTCGGCCAGCTGGCAAGCCGCCTTAAGCTGACGGTGGTCGGAATTGTGCCGGACGCCAGCGCGCTTGGCGCCTTTTTCCCCTGGCTGCCCGTCGAGGTTCAGGGGTTGGCGTGGCGTGACGAAACGAGCTGGCTTTGGGCGACCGCCGATAGCTGGGGATGCTGTCCGTGCAGCGACGTTCCCTCTTTTCCCGGCCTGGTTTCCCGGGTGAACGCCGGAGAGTTTCGCCTTTGCACCTCTGCCTCGCTCGACGGGCAGAATTTTGACGCATGGAGCGCCATTCATCGCCTGCAGCCCCCGCTCCCGGCCCGTGGCGATAGCTTTACCGTTGCCCTCGGCCTGGCGCTGGGAGCGGGTCAGCCATGAGCCACATCGTTAACTTCCTTCCCTGGCGCGAAACGCGTCGACGGCAACGTCTGCGGATGGCAGGACTGCTGATTGTGGGTTTGCTGCTTATTCTGCTTGTGGCGATCCTCGCCTCACGGCTCAACAAACGGGCCAGCCACTCGCTTGAAACGGCGAGGATAAGCGCTGACGACCTGCTTTATAGCGCATTACAGCAGCGTGAACGCGCCATGCGCCAGCGCCTGCTGCAGCAGGAACAACGGCGCCTGCGCTATCTGCGGCGCGAGAGAACCGCCGCCTGGCAGCCAACGTTACAGGCGATAGCGTCGCGTATGCCGGAGCACGCCTGGTTAACGCTGCTGGAATATCGACAGAATACCCTGGTACTGAGCGGACTCACGTTGCATCTAAAGGGGCTGGCTGAGCTTGAAAAGGCGCTGGGGAGCGTTGCCGGCTTGCGTCCGCCAAAGGCGGGAGAAACGCACCGCGACAGCGAAGGGCGGTGGTTATTTCACTTTTCCATGGTCGAAGAGGACGACAATGCAGTGGGACATTGAACGTTGGCTGACGGGGCGCAAATATCTGTTCATGATATCCGTCGCTCTGGTCCTCATCGCCGTAATCGGGTTCTGGCTACTGCTGCCTCTCAAGGCAGAAACGCCGGCGGGGCGCTCGCCGCAGGTACAGGCGCAGTGGCGAAAACTGCTGCTGCTGCGTAGCGCTTTACAGACCGCCGGCATGGAGGAAGACGCGACCCAGGTTTTTACGCCTATTGATCTTCCTATTGCCGGGGCGACGCTTATCGCCTGGCGGCCAGGGGGCTCCGCAGGCGAGATGCAGCTGGCGGTTGACTGGCAAGCGGTGCCCGCGCTCTTTTCCTGGCTGGCTCGCTGCGGGATGCGCGCTACGGCTTTCTCCCTGCAGCCGGAAAAGCAGGCGTTACGGTTGACCCTGCATCTGGAGGCGGAAGATGCGCCTTAAATGGTGGTGTTGGCTGCTGTTCCCGCTCCCGCTGCTGGCTGAAGAGCGCGATCCGTTCCAGCCCCCGGTGGACCGCTGCCGGACGGCGCAGCTTAGCCAGTGGCGCTACGGCGGTGCTATCGGCGATTCGCTGGCGCTTATGGGTATCGTGCAGGATAGCGCCGGGAAATGGCGTCGCGTGAGGGCGGAGGCGATTTTGCCCACGGGCTGGCGGGTGACGCGCCTGACGCCAGAGAAAATGACAATATCAACCGGTCCTGGGTGTGAACCCGCACAGTGGGTCTGGCTGCGAAAGGGAATAAAGAATAATGCGATGGACAAGCCTGCTGTTTCTGCTCCTGCCGCTGATGGTCGTCGCGGCCAAAAAGGATCTTCCCGTGTCGCTGGTCGTCGATGATGCGCCGGTGTCCCAGGTACTGCAAACGCTGGCGGAGCTGAAGCAAAAAAATCTCGTGGTGGCTCCTGACGTCAGCGGTACGGTATCTCTTCATCTGAAGGAGGTGCCCTGGTTACAGGCGCTGCGCTCGGTTATCGACAGCGCCGGTCTGGCCCTGACTCAGCAAGGTTCGGTCCTGTACGTGCACACTCAGGCGTGGCAAAAGGCGCTGCAGCTGCAGCTGGAAGCGGAAAAAGCAAAGCGTCTGCAGAACCTTCCTTTGCAGGGGCATAGCGTGACCTTGCATTATGCGGATGCAGAAGATTTGGCGAAGGCGGGTGAAAAACTGCTGAGCGCTCGCGGGCATATGATGGTCGATAAGCGAACCAACCGCCTGTTGATTCGTGATGATGCCCGGCACCTCCCGGCGTTAAAAGCGTGGGCCCGGGAGATGGATGTGCCCGTCGGCCAGGTTGAGCTGGCGGCGCACATCGTCTCAATGAGCGAAACCAGCCTGCGCGAACTGGGCGTTAAGTGGAGCCTGGCCGACGCCAGCAGCCCGCCGGGCTCCGGTAAATTAACCACCTTGAGCAGCAACCTGGCGGTAGGGGATGCCAGCACGAGGGCCGGGTTTAACATCGGCCGCATCAGCGGGCGGCTTCTGGAGCTGGAACTTTCCGCGCTTGAGCAGAAGCAGCAGGTGGACATTATCGCCAGCCCTCGGCTGTTGGCTTCCCATATGCAGCCCGCCAGCATTAAGCAGGGCAGCGAGATACCTTATCAGGTCTCCAGCGGCGAAAGCGGGGCGACCTCCGTTGAGTTTAAAGAGGCGGTGCTGGGGATGGAGGTGACGCCGACGGTGCTGCATCACGATCGCGTGCGTTTAAAACTCAGGATTAGCGAAAATACGCCGGGCCAGGTGCTCAAACAGGAAAATGGTGAAGCGCTGGCTATCGATAAACAAGAAATAGAAACGCAGGTTGAAATGAAAAGCGGCGAGACCCTGGCGTTAGGCGGGATCTTTGCGCAGAAAAATAAAACGTCTCGCGATGGTATTCCTCTCCTTAGCGACATCCCTTGGCTTGGTCAGTTATTTCGCCGTGACGGTAAGGATAACGAACGACGTGAACTGGTTGTCTTCATCACTCCACGTATTCTGGCAGTGCATTAAGCGGGTTTTTCATGCTAAACACGTTTCAGGTGTTTGACGTGAGGACGGATTTAGCATACAAGGGGTACCGATTTGAGAGTCGGGTACGACATCAATCCTCCCTTTCTTGTCCGGTGATTTATTCTGTTGCCAAACCAGCCGGAGTATTGAGATAATTTTTAGTCTGACTCTCGCTCTAATTGCATATGAGGTTTCAGTTCATGTCCTGCTGCGCTGGGTGTCTGCGAAGCGGGTTTACCATTAACGAATAGTCTTAGTAGTACCGAAAAAATGGCAGAGAAACGCAATATCTTTCTGGTTGGGCCTATGGGTGCCGGCAAAAGCACTATTGGGCGCCAGTTAGCCCAACAGCTCAACATGGAATTTTACGATTCCGATCAAGAAATTGAGAAACGCACTGGCGCAGATGTGGGTTGGGTCTTTGATGTAGAAGGCGAAGACGGCTTCCGCGACCGTGAAGAAAAAATCATCAATGAGTTGACGGAAAAACAGGGAATCGTGCTGGCAACCGGCGGTGGCTCTGTAAAATCCCGTGAAACGCGTAACCGTCTCTCCGCCCGCGGCGTGGTGGTCTACCTGGAAACAACTATCGAAAAGCAGCTTGCCCGTACGCAGCGCGATAAAAAGCGTCCTTTGCTGCAGGTTGATGCTCCGCCTCGCGAAGTACTGGAAGCGCTGGCGGATGAACGCAATCCGCTGTACGAAGAGATTGCAGATGTCACTATCCGCACTGACGATCAAAGCGCGAAAGTGGTAGCAAACCAGATTATTCATATGCTGGAAAGCAACTGATTCTGGCTTAATAAAGTGCGTCAGAGTAAAAGCAACTGAGGTGGACGTCGCGTTATGGAGAGGCTTACTGTAACTCTCGGGGAACGTAGTTACCCGATTACCATCGCGGCTGGTTTGTTTAACGATCCAGCTTCCTTCCTGCCACTGAAATCAGGCGACCAGGTCATGCTGGTCACCAATGAAACGCTGGCGCCGCTTTATCTGGATACCGTACGCTCCGTACTTGAGCAAGCGGGCGTAAAAGTCGATAGCGTGATTCTTCCCGACGGCGAGCAGTTTAAAAGCCTGGCGGTGATGGATACCGTTTTTACCGCGCTATTGCAAAAACCACACGGCCGCGACACGACGTTAGTGGCGCTCGGCGGTGGGGTGATTGGTGATTTAACGGGATTTGCAGCGGCCAGCTACCAGCGTGGCGTGCGCTTTATTCAGGTTCCTACCACTCTGCTGTCGCAGGTGGATTCTTCGGTCGGCGGCAAAACGGCCGTCAACCATCCTCTCGGCAAAAACATGATTGGCGCTTTCTGGCAGCCGGTTTCTGTTGTTGTCGATCTTAACTGTCTCAAAACGCTGCCGAAGCGTGAGCTCTCTTCCGGCCTGGCTGAAGTGATCAAGTACGGCGTTATTCTTGACGGCGAATTTTTCGACTGGCTGGAAAATAATATTGATGCATTGCTGGCGCTGGATGAAAAAGCGATGGCGTACTGTATCCGTCGCTGCTGTGAGCTGAAAGCTGAAGTTGTCGCCGCCGACGAGCGCGAAACCGGGTTACGTGCTTTACTCAATCTTGGCCATACTTTTGGTCATGCTATCGAAGCTGAGATGGGCTACGGTAACTGGTTACATGGTGAAGCGGTCGCTGCCGGTATGGTGATGGCGGCGCGTGCATCCGAACGTCTGGGGCGGTTTAATCCGCAGGATACGCAGCGCATTATTCATCTGCTGCAGCGTGCTGGCTTGCCGGTAAGTGGCCCGCAGGAGATGGCAGCAGAGGCGTATTTGCCCCATATGATGCGTGATAAAAAGGTGCTGGCGGGCGAGATGCGGCTGGTGCTACCCCTCGCGATAGGGAAGAGCGAGATACGCGGCGGAGTCCCGCATGATGTTGTTCTTGGCGCGATTGCTGATACTCAGCAGGCGCAACAATAAGAAGGTCTGGCCGCGTTCGCGCGGCGTTATCATTTCGGGTGACGTGCAATAGTCGTGAGCATAAGCCTTTTAGTGGGGTGTTAAATGGATGAATTAAAACCAGAAGACGATATGAAAGCCGATCGCAGCGATCGTCGTACTGGTCGTTCTCGTCAGTCTTCAGAGCGTGATGCCGATCCGCAAATCAATTTTGATGATGTCGAACTTGATGATGCAGACGATGGTCGCCCGACGCGCGGCGGCAAAGCACGCCGTGAGCGCGATGAAGAACAGTATGAAGAGTACGAAGAAGAAGTAGAGTCTGACGAAGACGATGACGAAGAGCGTCAGGTTGAGCGTCGTCCTCGTAAGCGTAAGAAGGCGCCTGCGAAACCGGCTTCCCGTCAGTACATCATGATGGGCGTAGGGATCCTCGTTCTGCTGCTGCTGATCGTTGGCGTGGGTTCCGCGCTGAAATCACCATCCTCATCCAGCGAGCAAACGGCTTCCGGCGAGAAGAGCATCAACCTGTCCGGCGAGCAGGACAATAATAATACCCAGCCTGCTGCTCAGGATTCATCAGCGGCAAACAACGCGCAGCCGCAGGATGTTTCTCTGCCGCCTATCGCGTCTAACCCGACTCAAGGTCAGGCGACGGCTGAACCCCAAGGCCAGCAGCGCGTTGAGGTTCAGGGCGATCTGAACAATGCGCTGACCCAGCAGCAGGGTCAGATTGATAGCGCGGTCGCGAATTCTACTCTGCCAACTGAACCTGCCACCGTTGCGCCAGTGCGCAATGGCACCGCGGCCCCGCGCCAGGCGACGACAGAGCGTCAGACGGCGGCGACACCGCGTCCGGCGGAGCGTAAGCATACGGTTATCGAACCGAAACCGCAGGCCACGGCGAAAGCGCCGACCCAGCCGAAGCCGGCAGCGGTCCAGCCTAAGCGTGTCGAAAACGTCGCGACCACGAAGCCGGCAGCCGCGCAGCCGACTAAGCCTGCCGCAACTGCCCAGGCCAAACCAGCCGCGACTACCGCCCCTGCTGCGACCGCGACCACCGCGCCAGCAGCAACTGCTGCTACGGCCGCTGCGGGTAAAAGTGCGGGTGACGTCAGTTCGATGAAATCTGCGCCGTCCGGCCACTACACGCTGCAGCTCAGCAGCTCTTCTAACTACAACAACCTCAACAGTTGGGCGAAGAAAGAGAAGCTGGAAAAATATGTTGTCTATGAGACTACGCGTAACGGACAGCCCTGGTATGTCCTGGTGAGCGGCATCTACGCTTCGAAAGATGAAGCGAAACGTGCTGTTGCTACGCTGCCAGCAGATGTACAGGCAAAAAATCCGTGGGCAAAACCGCTGCATCAGGTTCAGTCTGACCTGAAATAATGCCGCAGTGTAGTCTGAAGCGCAGGATGCTGTCGGAGCTTTCTCCACAGCCGGAGAATGTGTAATTAGTTAGGCAGCATGAAAAAGAATCGCGCTTTTCTGAAATGGGCAGGGGGTAAATACCCCCTGCTTGACGATATTAAGAAGCATTTGCCGCAGGGCGACTGCTTGATTGAGCCTTTTGTGGGCGCCGGGTCGGTATTTCTGAATACCGACTTTTCTCGTTATATCCTCGCTGATATCAATAGTGATTTGATTAGTCTGTATAACATCGTCAAGCTGCGTACCGATGACTATGTTACGGCGGCGCGTGAGATGTTTACGCCAGAGAACAACGTCACAGAGCAGTATTATCGGTTCCGTGATGAGTTCAACCAGAGCCAGGAGCCGCTGCGTCGCGCGGTGCTGTTCCTGTATCTGAATCGTCATGGCTACAATGGCCTGTGTCGCTACAATCTGCGCGGTGAGTTTAACGTGCCGTTTGGTCGCTATAAGAAGCCCTATTTTCCCGAAGCTGAGTTGTATCATTTCGCGGAGAAGGCGCAGCATGCAGAGTTTCATTGTGAATCTTATGAAGAGTGCATGAAGCGGGCAGATAACCGCTCCGTTGTTTACTGCGATCCGCCCTATGCGCCGCTGTCATCAACGGCGAATTTTACGGCTTATCATACGAATAGCTTTAGCCAGGAGCAGCAGGAGCTGCTGGCTAAAAAGGCGGAATCGCTGATGAAAAAGCGCATTCCAGTGCTGATTTCAAACCATCGCACGCCGCTCACTGAGGAGTGGTACAAAAACGCCGCTGAGACGCATATTGTGAAGGTTCGACGCAGCATCAGCAGCAACGGTGGTACACGTAAGAAGGTGGACGAGCTTCTGGCTCTGTACCGTCCGCCCAAGACCAAATAAATTTCAAGGAGATGCGGATGAAGCAGTATTTGATTGCCCCTTCGATTCTGTCGGCTGATTTTGCCCGTCTGGGCGAGGATACCGCCAATGCGTTGGCTGCGGGTGCGGATGTTGTGCACTTTGACGTGATGGACAACCACTACGTGCCGAATCTGACCATTGGTCCGATGGTGCTTAAATCACTGCGAAATTACGGTATCACCGCGCCGATTGATGTGCATTTGATGGTCAAGCCCGTTGACCGCATCGTTCCTGATTTTGCCGCCGCGGGCGCCAGCATCATTACTTTCCACCCGGAAGCTTCTGAACACGTTGACCGCACGCTGCAGCTTATCAAAGAGCATGGCTGTAAAGCCGGTCTGGTGTTTAACCCGGCCACCTCCCTGAGCTACCTCGACTACGTGATGGATAAGCTGGATGTCATCCTGCTGATGTCCGTCAACCCAGGCTTTGGCGGTCAGTCTTTTATTCCGCACACCCTGGAAAAACTGCGTGAAGTTCGTCGTCGCATTGATGAATCCGGCTACGACATCCGTCTGGAAGTCGACGGCGGCGTAAAAGTCAGCAATATTGCTGAGATTGCCGCAGCCGGTGCGGATATGTTTGTTGCCGGATCGGCCATTTTCGATCAGCCTGACTACAAAAAAGTGGTCGATCAAATGCGTAGCGAATTAGCAAAGGTTAGCCATGGATAAGTTACAAAATATTCGCGGCGTAGCGTTCGATCTCGACGGGACGCTGGTAGACAGCGCGCCGGGATTGACCGCTGCCGTTGATAACGCCCTGTATGCGCTGGAACTGCCGATGGCGGGCGAAGAGCGCGTCGTGACCTGGATTGGCAACGGCGCTGACGTTCTGATCCAGCGGGCTCTGACCTGGGCCCGTCAGGAGCGCGCGGCGCTGAGAGCGGCGCAGGGTAAACCTTCCGTCGATCATGACGATATCCCGCAGGCTGAACAGCAGGCCATTTTGCGCAAGCTGTTCGATCGCTACTATGGCGAAGTGGCGGAAGAGGGGAGCTTTTTGTTTCCCGCCGTTGCCGATACGCTGGGCGCGCTGCACGCAAAGGGCCTGCCGCTGGCGCTGGTAACCAATAAACCGACGCCGTTTGTCGCGCCGATTCTGGCGTCGCTGGATATCGCGAAATATTTTACCGTTGTTATCGGCGGCGATGATGTAAAAAACAAAAAACCGCACCCGGAACCGCTGCTTCTGGTCGCGGAGAAACTGGGGCTGGCATCCGCGGAGCTGCTGTTCGTTGGCGACTCGCGCAACGATATTCAGGCCGCGAAGGCCGCGGGCTGCAGCTCGATCGGCCTGACCTACGGCTACAACTACGGCGAGCCGATTTCGCTGAGCGAGCCGGATTATATCTTTGACCAATTTAATGAACTCTTGCCCGCTTTCGGGCTACCGTACAGTGAAACTCAGGAATAAAAAATGACTAAGCCCATCGTTTTTAGTGGCGCACAGCCCTCCGGTGAATTGACCATTGGCAACTATATGGGTGCGCTGCGTCAGTGGGTAAACATGCAGGACGATTACCACTGCATTTACTGCATCGTTGACCAGCACGCGATTACCGTTCGTCAGGACCCGCAGCAGCTGCGTAAGGCCACGCTGGACACGCTGGCGCTGTATCTGGCGTGCGGTATCGACCCGCAAAAAAGCACCATCTTCGTTCAGTCCCACGTGCCGGAGCACGCGCAGCTCGGCTGGGCGCTGAACTGCTACACCTATTTCGGCGAACTGAGCCGTATGACCCAGTTTAAAGACAAGTCATCGCGCTATGCGGAAAACATTAACGCCGGTCTGTTTGACTATCCGGTACTGATGGCTGCCGACATTCTGCTGTATCAGACTAACCAGGTCCCGGTTGGCGAAGACCAGAAACAGCACCTGGAGCTGAGCCGCGATGTCGCCCAGCGTTTCAACGCTATCTACGGCGACGTGTTTAAAGTGCCGGAACCGTTTATTCCAAAATCCGGCGCGCGCGTGATGTCGCTGCTGGAGCCGACCAAAAAGATGTCCAAGTCAGATGATAACCGCAACAACGTTATCGGCCTGCTGGAAGACCCGAAATCGGTGGTGAAGAAGATCAAACGCGCGGTCACCGACTCCGACGAGCCGCCGGTTGTTCGCTACGACATCCAGAACAAAGCGGGCGTCTCGAACCTGCTGGATATCCTCTCTGCCGTTACCGGACAGAGCATTCCAGAGCTGGAGCAGCATTTTGAAGGCAAAATGTACGGTCACCTGAAGGGCGAAGTGGCTGAAGCCGTTTCCGGCATGCTGACCGAACTGCAGGAGCGCTATCACCGATTCCGCGGTGATGAAGCATTCCTCAATCAGGTCATGAAAGAGGGTGCGGAGAAAGCCAGCGCTCGCGCTTCCGTTACCCTGAAAGCGGTTTACGAAGCGATTGGTTTCGTCGCTAAACCCTGAGCAATTTGCTGGTCTCAGCGCAATAAAAAGCCGGGTGCAATGCATCCGGCTTTTTAATTTGTGAGCGGTTTTGAGCTACATCAGCGTCATTAATGGTTGGAGAACCAGTTTAGCTTATCGCGCAGGCCGACCACGCGGCCGACAATAATCAGCGCCGGGCTGGCCATTTGCTGGGCCAGAATATCCAATTGCTCTAACGTGCCGGTGACAACCTTCTGCGTTATCGCCGTTCCGTTTTCAACGATGGCTGCGGGCATATCCGCCGCCATGCCGTGGGCAATCAGTTTTTCCCGGATCGCCGGGGCCTGGTTCAGGCCCATATAAAACACCAGGGTTTGCTTTTCAACCGCCAGGTTTTCCCAGTCCAGCTCGCCGCCGGTCTTGAGGTGGCCGGTGACCAGGCGCACGCCCTGGGCAAAATCCCGGTGGGTCAGGGGAATGCCCGAGTAGGCGGAACAGCCTGAGGCCGCGGTAATTCCCGGTACAACGGAGAACGGAATACCGGCATGGCACAAGGTTTCCAGCTCTTCGCCGCCGCGGCCAAAGATAAACGGATCGCCGCCTTTCAGTCGAACAACGCGTTTCCCCCCCTGGGCTTCGCGCAGCAGAATCTGGTTAATCTCTTCCTGCGGTACGCAGTGGTAGCCCGAGCGTTTACCCACGAAGACCCGGTCGGCATCGCGGCGCACCAGATTCATGATATCGTCGGAGACCAGGCGGTCATAAACCACGACATCGGCCTGCTGTATTTGCTGCAGGCCTTTGAGGGTCAGCAGTCCGGCGTCGCCGGGGCCGGCGCCCACCAGTACCACTTCACCGCGATGATCCAGCGGCTCGGTCAGCAGCTGCTCCGTGGCGTCAGCGACGGCCTGGCGGTCCTCGTTGGCCAGCGACTGCGCCAGCCTGTCGTTAACAAACAGTTTCTCCCAAAAGCGTCGGCGCTCGCTGACGGTGGCAAACTGTTTTTTCACCCGTGAGCGCAGCTGTCCAGCATAGTGGGCCAGCTGGCCTAAATGCAGCGGTAAAACTGACTCCAGCTTTTCGCGCAGCAGGCGCGCCAGAACCGGCGAGGTGCCGCCGGATGAGACGGCCACCATCAGCGGCGAGCGGTCGATAATCGACGGCATAATAAAGCTGGCCTGCTGAGGGGCGTCGACCACGTTACAAAATATTCGCCTTTCTTCCGCTGACGCGCTGACCCGTTGATTAACCGCTTCGTTGTCGGTTGCGGCAATGGCCAGCCAGCAGTTATCCAGCAGAGCAGGATTAAACTCGCCCTGCACCAGGGTCAGCATGTTTGCATCGGCCCATACCTGGAATTGCGGCACAAAATCCAGGGCATTGACCGTTAATCTGGCGCCGGCGTCCAGTAACAGGCGAGCTTTACGTTCAGCCACATCGCCGCCGCCGACTAACAGGCAGTCGCGATCGCGTAATTGGCAAAATATAGGCAAATGGTCCACGACATTCCCTCTTAATTATTGGCAGCAGCCTTAGAATCTGGCTATCAGGCTATCTTATTTATCAGGTTGAACCTGGGCAATGTTCAACCTGCCTGCACCGATTAGGTCTACTGAGCCAGACTCTTAGTCTCGTTAGTTTTTTCCGGGGCGGGGCGCTCCGATTGCGGCGTAGCATACCAATAACCCAATCCCATAAATACGACACCGGACAAAGTATTGCCGAGTGTTACCCATAACAGATTGTGACCGATTCCCGCAAGCCTGTAGGCATCGCTATGATGGCCAAACCAGGAGAGGGCAAATAGCGTCATGTTGGCGACGGAGTGCTCATAGCCGGACGCGATAAACGCCAGCAGACACCACCAGATAGCAATAAATTTTGCCGCGCCTTCGGTACGGATTGCCATCCAGATCGCCAGACACACCAGCCAGTTACACAGTGCGCCTTTGAAAAAGAGCGCCATCGCGGATTGGCTGGTTTTTGCCAGCGCGACGGTGTGGACGAGGCTGGTATCGACCGGCAGCAGGCTGCCGCCGCCCCAGCTATACAGCAGCGCCACGAAAACGGAACCCGCAAGGTTACCCATCCAGGTTTGCGGCAGAATCGCCCACATCTGCCCCTGGCTGATGGTCCCCGCCTTCACGCCCAGGGTCAGGAACATGGTGTGGCCGGTGAACAATTCAGAGCCGGCGATAATCACCAGCGTTAACGCAATGCCAAAGGTGGCGCCCATCACCAGCGGGCGAACGGCAGGGTCGAGCAGGTTGCCGAGGGTGAATATAAGGATGATGCCGAGGCCGACGTAGGCGCCCGCCATCATGGCGCTGACCCAGAAGCTGAGTGGATGATTGGCCGAGAGGCGCGCAATGCGCCCGGCGTTGGCCGCGCACTTGTTTATTGTGTCCGTAAACATAGGAGTTCCTTTAGCACCTCATCCCTTGCGCTGGCTCTTGGTTAGCTGCCTTCGCGATGCAGTACAAATGACGTTGTGCCATAAATTGAAGAAAAAAATGCAAAAAAAGGGAGGCGTTGCGCCTCCCGTAAAGTGATTAACCGCGTAGCTGCACGACGCCGTCTTTCACTCTGGCTTCATAGTGCGCCACCGAATGGCTTTCATCTTCCATACACAGGCCGTCGCGCAGGCGGAAGCGCTGCTTTTTCAGCGGACTGGCAACCCACAGTTCGCCCTGATGCTCGGCGATCAGGCCGCGAGACAGGACGCTGGATTCAAAGAACGGGTCGATATTGCTAATCGCAAACACCTGGTCGCCGTGATACGGGCGGAAAATCGCCACCTGTTTGTCGCCTAACAGCGCGCAGACGCCGGTTTCCGGCAGGATGTCATCGAGTTTGCAGATGTTTTTCCACTGGCTCATGCGTTTTCCTCCACCAGAGTTACCGGGATACGTTCGTAGGGCGCGGCCGGGCGATGTTGTTCACGCTCAGGCACTACCTGGACGTTAGGGTCGCGCTTGTCGCTGTTGATGAAGTGTTTGAAGCGTACCTGGGCCGCTGGCGAGTTAACGGTTTCCGTCCACTCGCAGACTACCGCTGCACGCAGGCGAGCCATCTCTTCTTCCAGATGCTCGTTCAGTCCCAGCTTGTCGTCGATGATGACCGACTTCAGATAATCGATGCCGCCTTCCAGGTTGTCCAGCCACGGCGCGGTACGGGTCAGTTTGTCGGCGGTACGGATATAGAACATCATGAAGCGGTCGAGGTATTTCATCAGCGTTTCGCGGTCAAGATCCGCTGCCAGCAGATCCGCGTGGCGCGGCTTCATGCCGCCGTTGCCGCAGACGTAAAGGTTCCAGCCTTTCTCCGTGGCGATGATGCCGACGTCTTTACCCTGGGCTTCCGCACATTCGCGGGTACAGCCGGAGACGCCAAACTTCATTTTATGCGGCGTACGAATGCCTTTGTAGCGGTTTTCCAGCTCGACGCCGAAACCCACGCTGTCGCCTACGCCGTAGCGGCACCAGGTGCTGCCTACGCAGGTTTTCGCCATCCGCAGCGCCTTGGCATACGCGTGACCGGTTTCGAAGCCCGCGTCGATCAACTGACGCCAGATTTCCGGCAGATCGTCTTTTTGCGCGCCGAACAGGCCGATACGCTGAGAGCCGGTGATCTTGGTGTACAGATTAAATTCGCGGGCGATACGGCCGACGGCCACCAGGCCTTCCGGCGTGATTTCGCCGCCCGCAGAGCGCGGGATAACGGAGTAGGTGCCGTCTTTCTGGATGTTGGCCAGGAAGTTGTCGTTGGTATCCTGCAGCGGGGTATGCTGCGGCTTGAGGATATATTCGTTCCAGCAGGAAGCCAGCAGCGAGCCCACGGTCGGTTTACACACTTCGCAGCCGTAGCCTTTACCGTGTTTCGCCAGCAGCTCTTCAAAGGTTTTGATGCCTTCCACCCGGATGAGGTGGAACAGTTCCTGACGGGAGTACGCAAAGTGCTCGCACAGGTTATTGTTGACTTCGATGCCCTGTTTCGCCAGTTCGGCGTTGAGCACCTGAGTCACCAGCGGGATACAGCCGCCGCAGCCGGTACCGGCTTTGGTTTCTGCCTTCAGCGCCGCCACCGTGTGGCAGCCTTTATTAATGGCGGCAATCAATGCGCCCTTGGTGACGTCAAAGCAGGAACAAATTTGTGCGCTGTCCGGCAGTTTATCGACGCCGATGGACGGCTTACCGCTGCCCGCGTGCGCCGGCAGGATCAGCGAGTCGGGGTTTTCCGGCAGTTCGATGGCGTTCAGCACCAGCTGCAGCAGGTTGCCGTAATCGCTGGTATCGCCCACCAGCACCGCACCGAGCAGGGTCTTGTTGTCAGGGCTGACGATAAGGCGTTTGTAGACCTCTTTGCTTTCGTCGAGGTAAACGTAGCTGCGCGCGCCCGGCGTACGACCGTGAGCGTCGCCAATGCCGCCGACGTCAACGCCCAGCAGCTTCAGCTTGGCGCTAAGATCCGCGCCTTCAAAGGCGTTTTCGGTCTGGAGGATATGGTCAACGGTAACCTGAGCCATTTTGTAGCCCGGGGCGACCAGGCCGTAAACGCGGTTGTTCCAGCTGGCGCATTCACCGATGGCGTAGATATCCGGGTCAGAGGTCTGGCAGGCGTCGTTAATCACGATGCCGCCGCGCGGAGCGACTTCCAGACCGCACTGGGTGGCCAGCTTATCGCGCGGGCGGATACCGGTAGAGAAGACGATAAAATCGACTTCCAGCTCGCTGCCGTCGGCAAAACGCATGGTTTTACGCGCTTCGGTACCTTCCTGAACGATCTCTTTGGTGTTTTTACTGGTGTGCACGCGCACGCCCATGCTTTCAATCTTGCGACGTAGCTGTTCGCCACCCATCTGATCCAGCTGTTCCGCCATCAGCATGGGCGCGAATTCAATCACGTGGGTCTCAACGCCGAGGTTTTTCAGCGCGCCCGCGGCTTCGAGGCCTAACAAACCGCCGCCGACGACCGCGCCGCGTTTGCTGCGGCGGGCGCAGGCTTCAATCGCGTTAAGGTCTTCAATGGTACGATAAACAAAGCAGTCCTGGGTTTCAGAACCTTTAATCGGCGGGATCCACGGATAGGAACCGGTCGCCATAATCAGCTTGTCATAGAAAACGGTACGGCCCGCGCTGGAGTGGATAACCTTCTCCTGGCGGTTGATGGTGATGGCGCGTTCGCCGACCAGCACCTTAACGCCGTGCTTCTCGTAGAAACCTTCCCGTACCAAAGAGAGTTCTTCGGCAGTATGGTGAGAGAAGTAGGAGGAGAGGTGCACGCGGTCGTAGGCGATACGGGGTTCTTCACAGAAGACGGTAATATCGAACAGGCTGGCGTCGGATTTATCAAGAAGGTCCTCAATAAAGCGGTGGCCGACCATACCATTACCAATGATAGCGAGTCTGACTTTGCTCATTTTTGCCTCGATTTCTTTTATATTACCGCCTACCTTAACGATTCAGCCGCGACACTTATTGATGCAAATCAATTACACCTTTACCTACTACTTAAGTGGTGTGTTTATGATTTGTCAGTATTTTTATAAGTAACGGAAAACGCTGGCTTTTCCTTTTTGCTTTTTTTATGTACAAAATTAGCAACGGATACCCACGGCGGGTTGAGTAAAACTTCAGCAACAATTACGGGAGTCATCGATATGACAGCAGCGCCGCTTTGGTTAATTGAGAACGTTCGTCTGCCCGATCGCGAAGGGTTATGGCAGATAGCGATAGACAAGGGGCGCTTCGGGGATATCACCCCTATGGGGGAGGCGCGCAAAGAGAATTTTGAAGTGCTGAACGCCCGCGGCGGACTGGCCATCCCCCCTTTTATTGAGCCGCATATCCACCTTGATACGACCCAAACCGCCGGAGAGCCGAACTGGAACCAGTCCGGGACGCTGTTTGAAGGGATTGAGCGTTGGGCGGAGCGTAAGGCTTTATTGAGCCATGAGGACGTTAAAGCCCGCGCGTGGAAGACGCTGAAGTGGCAGATCGCCAACGGCATCCAGTTTGTTCGTACCCACGTTGATGTTTCCGATCCGACGCTGACCGCGCTCAAAGCCATGCTGGAGGTAAAACAGGAGGTCGCGCCGTGGGTCGAGCTGCAGATTGTCGCCTTCCCCCAGGAGGGCATTTTATCCTACCCCAATGGTGACGCCCTGCTGGAAGAGGCGCTGCGTCTGGGGGCCGACGTGGTGGGCGCGATTCCGCATTTTGAATTTACGCGCGAATATGGCGTGGAATCCCTGCACATCGCTTTCCGTCTGGCGAAAAAGTATCAGCGGCCTCTGGATATCCACTGTGATGAAATTGATGATGAACAGTCGCGGTTCGTTGAAACCGTGGCGGCCCTGGCGTTAAAAGAGGGGATAGGTCCGCAAGTAACCGCCAGCCATACCACCGCGATGCACTCCTACAATGGCGCCTATACGTCACGTCTTTTTCGTTTGCTGAAGCTCTCCGGCATTAACTTCGTCGCTAACCCGCTGGTCAATATTCACCTCCAGGGACGCTTTGACGACTATCCGAAGCGTCGCGGTATCACGCGCGTGAAGGAGCTGATGGCGGCGGGCATTAACGTCTGCTTTGGCCATGACGATGTATTTGACCCCTGGTATCCGCTGGGGACCGGCAATATGCTGCAGGTGCTGCACATGGGTCTGCACGTTTGCCAGATGATGGGCTATCAGCAGATTAACGAGGGACTGAAGCTGGTCACGGAAAATAGCGCGCGCACGTTTGGCCTGAGCGATTACGGTATTGCGACGGGGAACACGGCGAATCTGGTGATTCTGCCCGCGGAAAACGGGTTTGAGGCCGTGCGTTGTCAGGTTCCGGTGCGTTGGTCAATCCGCCAGGGGAGAGTCATTGCCACCACGCAGCTGGCGCAAACCTGGGTTCAGATGGATCGCGGCGGGGAGGAGCTGTTCTTTACCCGAAATAGCCCCTTTGCCGGAACAAAGGGGCCTGAGGCTTAGTGCGATTCCGCTGCCGCGTTGTTCTGACGGTGGCGGGAGACGAAGCCGAGGATCAGACACATCACAAACACCACGGCATAGAGGCCGTTAGCGGTATGCAGCGCTGCCAGCGGACCGCTGGCGGCAACGATAGGGCCGGTCACGACGAAAGTCAGCATAGTACCCACGGTTCCGCAGGTCAGAATGAAGTTCACCAGCTTCGGCGACGACACTCGGGTTTGCTGTGAACCCAGGGTGATGATCGACGTATAGATGGCGCTGGAGAAGAAGCCGAGGGTGAGAATAAACCACGGCATATGCTCCGGCGAACCGTTGATAAACAGATACATCAGTACCGTCGCTACGCCCGCCAGCACGGTCAGAATACGCTGCAGGTCGAAGAAGCGCAGGATGAAGCTGAAAGACCACATGCCGATCATGTACGACATCCAGAAATCGCTTACCAGTTTACCCGCATCGCCAAGGCTCATGCCCAGGCCTTTGGCGTATTCCGGTACCCAGGAGATGAAACCCAACTGGCCGAGGATGTAGCATAGCGCAGCGATGGAGAGAAACAGCACGCCGATACCCCATTTTTCTTTCACGACCGGCTGGCTATCCTGCAGGGCTTTTTTGCCCAATACCGGGAATTCGCAGCCGAAGGTCAGAATGAAAATAGCGACGTACACCAGGCCGATGCAGGCATAAACCCAGTACCATTCGATGCTGCGCGCCAGCAGATAAGCGGCCAGCATCGGGAAGATCATCCCCGCCATGCTGAAGAAGGAGTCGGTGAACAGCAGACGCGCCCCGCGCTGACGGCCTTCATACATATGGGTGATCAGGAAGGTACCAATCGACATGGTAATCCCGCTGACCAGGCCAAGCACGAACATCGAAGCGGAAAACAGCGCCAGGCTGTGGCTGAACATTAAACCCGCGACGGCCAGAACCATCAGGATAAAGCCAAAACGCAGCTGGGTTTTCAGCGGAACAATTTCCATCAGCCAGGCGTTCAGGAAGATAGAGATCAGGATACCGGCATTAAGGAAAGTAAAGGTGTTGCTCATACTGGAAACGGGCAGATGAAAATAATCTGCGATATTTCCCATCACCATCCCGGTGACAATCACCAACGCGCCGGTCAGGGCGTAGGAGAAGAAGCTGATCCATGTGAGCTTGATACGATTGCTGTTAGTCATGACTGGCCTGTGAATAGAAATGTAAAGCGCGTTGACTCTGCGCCGGGCGGACAGATTTTATGCGTTAGCGTGATTCAAGCAAACGTTTATTCTGAAATTTATATATTTTTGCAATTCTTAGTGTGACTAATATCACATTTATCTATTTGGCCGATCGCCAGGCCCACCGTTACAACTGTTTCAGCTAAGTAAAATTAGGTAAAAGGCTGGCCCAGGATGCAAAGGCTCTTTAGAATCAAAGCACTCGGTTTTTATTCTGCTCCGTTAAGGAATTTCCATGCTCAAATCAACTCTCGCGGCGGTGGCTGCCGTTTTCGCCATTTCAGCATTCTCCCCGGCCATGGCGGCAAAAGGGGATCCCCATGTGTTGCTGACCACGTCTGCGGGCAATATTGAGCTTGAGCTGAATAGCCAGAAAGCACCGATCTCGGTGGATAACTTCCTCAAGTACGTGAACAGCGGCTTTTATAACAACACCACTTTTCACCGCGTGATCCCGGGCTTTATGGTGCAGGGCGGCGGCTTTAACGAGCAGATGCAGCAGAAACAGCCTAATCCACCGATTAAAAACGAAGCCGACAACGGCCTGCGCAATACGCGTGGCACCATCGCCATGGCGCGTACCGCCGATCAGGACAGCGCTACCAGCCAGTTCTTTATCAATATTGCGGATAACGCCTTCCTCGATCATGGCCAGCGTGATTTTGGCTATGCGGTGTTTGGTAAAGTCGTTAAAGGTATGGACGTGGCGGATAAGATTTCTCAGGTGCCGACCCATAACGTTGGCCCGTATCAGAATGTACCGTCCAAACCTATCGTGATCCTTTCCGCAAAAGTTCTGCCGTAATCTTATTTTGCGCGGGTAACCCGTACCCGCGCAGCCCCCGCTTCCCTGCGAAATCGTTTTTTGCCGCTTATACTTGTGGCAACTGCGGACGCGTCAGGGAGGTGTTAAATGAAAAAGCTCACCGAAAAACAGAAATCCCGTCTCTGGGAGGATCGACGTAACGTGAATTTTCAGGCCAGCCGACGGCTGGAGGGCGTCGATGTTCCGCTGATAACCCTTACCCCCGAAGAAGCCCTGGCACGCATTGCGGCGTTAAGGAGTCACTATGAGCGATAAATTCGGCGAGGGGCGGGACCCCTATCTCTACCCCGGTCTTAAGGTGATGCGCAACCGCCTGGGGATTCGCCAGGCTCAGCGACTTGAGCAGGCGGCGTGGGAGCTGACCGCATTACGCGCGGCAACCATTGAACTCGGGCCGTTGGTGCGGGGATTGCCTCATCTCTGCGCTATTCATCGCCAGCTCTATCAGGATGTCTTCGACTGGGCGGGGCAGCTGCGTGAAGTGGATATCTATCAGGGCGACACCCGTTTCTGCCATTTCGCCTATATCGAAAAAGAGGGGAACGCGCTGCTTCAGGATCTTGAAGAGGAAGGTTATCTGGTGGGTCTCGCGCAGGATAAATTCATTGAACGTCTTGCTCATTACTACTGCGAAATTAACGTCCTGCATCCTTTCCGCCTCGGTAACGGCATGGCGCAACGCATTTTCTTTGAGCAGCTGGCTATTCATGCGGGCTATACGCTGGATTGGCGCGATATTGCGGTCGATGCGTGGAACCAGGCCAACCAGAGCGGAGCGATGGGCGACCTTTCTCCACTGCGGACGATATTTCGCAAAGTGGTAAGCGAAGCGACGGAAACTGAGTAGAATAGCGCGGTTCTTTGTTCCCGGAGCCGCTATGATCCTGCTTATCGATAACTACGATTCTTTCACCTGGAATTTGTACCAGTATTTCTGCGAACTTGGGGCGGAAGTGCTGGTCAGGCGTAACGACGAGCTGACGTTAGCGGACATTATTTCCCTGGCGCCAGCGAAAATAGTTATCTCGCCGGGCCCCTGTACGCCGGATGAGTCGGGGATTTCACTGGCGGCGATCCGCCATTTTTCCGGCCAAACGCCGATCTTAGGCGTTTGCCTCGGCCATCAGGCCATCGCCCAGGTTTTCGGCGCCGCTATCGTACGAGCCGCCAAAGTCATGCACGGAAAAACGTCCCCCGTTAGCCATACCGGTCAAGGGGTGTTCCTTGGACTGAATAACCCGCTTACGGTGACCCGCTACCACTCCCTGCTCATTGATCCGCTAACGCTGCCTGAATGCTTTGAGGTGACCGCCCGCAGCGAAGAGGGGGAGATCATGGGCATTCGCCACCGCGTGTTCGATCTCGAGGGCGTGCAGTTTCATCCGGAGAGTATTCTCAGCGAGCAGGGCCACCAGCTGCTGGCAAACTTCCTCAATCGGTGATTTGTAGTTGCCATGGGTTGATTTTTTATGCATATTTTGTGATTAGATTATCATAATCATTGCTGCATAACGTAAAGGATGGGCACCACATGGCAACTGAACAACCGGCAATCACCCGCGCTACATTCGATGAGGTCATTTTGCCGATTTATGCACCGGCAGAATTTATTCCGGTGAAGGGTAAGGGAAGCCGGGTATGGGATCAGCAGGGTAAAGAGTACGTTGATTTCGCCGGTGGGATTGCCGTGACCGCGCTCGGTCATTGCCATCCGGCGCTGGTGGCGGCACTGCATGAGCAGGGTGAAAAGCTGTGGCATACCAGCAACGTTTTTACCAACGAACCCGCCCTGCGACTCGGGCGGAAGCTGGTGGATGCGACTTTTGCCGATCGCGTCGTGTTTATGAACTCCGGTACGGAAGCTAACGAAACGGCTTTCAAGCTGGCTCGCCATTACACCGTGACCCGCCATAGCCCGTACAAAACCAAAATCATCGCTTTCCATAATGCGTTTCACGGTCGCTCGCTTTTCACCGTCTCCGTCGGCGGTCAGCCGAAATATTCCGACGGGTTTGGGCCGAAACCGGCCGATATCGTTCACGTGCCGTTTAACGATTTACACGCGGTGAAAGCCGTGATGGACGATCATACCTGCGCGGTGGTGGTCGAGCCGATTCAGGGTGAAGGCGGAGTGACGGCGGCGACGCCGGAATTCCTGCAAGGATTGCGCGATCTCTGCGACCAGCACCAGGCACTGCTGGTGTTTGATGAAGTACAGTGCGGTATGGGGCGCACAGGCTCGCTGTTTGCCTATATGCACTACGGCGTGACGCCGGATATTCTGACCAGCGCCAAGGCGCTTGGCGGCGGCTTCCCTATCAGCGCCATGCTGACCACCCATGATATCGCCAGCGCTTTCCACGCCGGTTCTCACGGCTCAACCTACGGCGGTAACCCCCTGGCCTGCGCGGTCGGCGGAGCGGCCTTCGATCTGATTAACACGCCGGAAGTGCTGGACGGCGTCACCGCGAAGCGCGAGCTGTTTGTTGAGCACCTTCAGCGCATTGACGCGCGGTTCGATCTGTTCAGCGATATTCGCGGCATGGGTCTGCTTATCGGCGCCGAGCTGAAGCCGCAGTATCACGGGAAGGCGCGCGATTTCCTCTACGCCGCCGCAGAGGCGGGCGTCATGGTGCTCAATGCCGGACCGGACGTGATGCGCTTCGTACCGTCGCTGGTGATTGATGATAGCGATATTGCTGAAGGCATGGCGCGCTTTGCCCTGGCGGTTGAGCGGGTGCTTAGCGCTTAGTGGCGCGCAGCCAGATGCCATGATGCGGACGCTGACGCCATGCCACCGATGAAATGGTGTGCATGGTGTTCAGATGCCCGAGGATGCGCTGCAAATGCTGCTCCATCGTACTGAGCGGGCCGCGAGGAACCTCCGCATCCTGCGCCTCCATAATGTTCACATCCCCCGCGCTGCCCGGCCCGTCGGAATCCAGCCGCTGCTGGCAGCGCTGGAGCGCAATCTCGCAGGATTCCAGATAACGCTGCGCCAGATCCGGCGTCAGCATATTGTGCTCGCGCGCCAGAGTGGTCATCGCGTTAATATGCTCGACAATAAACTGGCTGTGGGTCACCCACAGCTTCATGTCTTCCAGATAGTGCGAGTTAAAGCCGGGTTCCTGCATCGCCTGATTCAGCGAGTTAAACAGCGCGTTATGCGCCTGATTAACGCGCATGCGCTGGTAGGCCAGCGCCGGGGCCTGATGATCGTCGCTGAGGATCAGCCTGATCGCTTCCTGATCGGCTTCCAGCGCATCGTGGGCATTTTTGCGCAGCAGCCCGCTTTGCCACTGCGGCCATAGCCAGACCATTCCGCCGAAGGCGATCAGACAGCCAATCAGCGTATCAATCAGTCTGGCGATGATAAACTGCTCGCCGTTCAGAGTGAGCAGCTGCAGAGTGTACACCGCCGTCACCGTAAACCCGACCATCGCCCAGCCGTAGTGCTTGCGGATAATCAGATAGCTTAACAGCGTGATGAACAGCATCGCGGTCAGCGTATAGCCTTCAGGAACGTGAAAGTGCAGCGTGAGCCCGGCAATGACCAGTCCCGCAATGGTTCCGGCAGCCCGATGGACGATACGTACCCGGGTTGCGCCGTAGCCGTTTTGCGTCACGAACAGCACGGTCATCAGGATCCAGTAGGGCTTAGGCAGATGCAGCGCGCTGCCCATCAGGCTGGCGACGCTCAGCATCACGCTGATACGCGCCGCGTTTCGTAACGCTGGCGACTTAAGCGACAGATAGTTTTTCAACGCGGGCAGCAGCGGCAGGCGGCGGGTTTTATCCGCCATCAGGTTACGCGCGTATAGCGGGCGCTGGGTGCGCAGAACCCTGGCAATGCGGCTGAAGTGCCAGGCGCAGAACTGGCCAACCGGATTATCCGGATGCTGCCAGGCGATTTTTTCCAGCGCGCCGATCTGTTTATCCATCTGAAAGCGCTGAGGATAACGGTGGTAGAGGAGATCGTCTGCCAGCTCCCGCAGGCGGGCGGCAACGGTTTGCGCGTTCCAGCGAATCACCGCTTCCGCGTGGCTGCGCTCCACCAGTTTCTGCACCTCTTCCGGCTGATGAAGACTGACGGAAATATGTTCCTGAAGGTCCAGTCCAACCTGGAAAGCGCGCAGCAGGCGTTTGTGATCGCTGCGCTGGTTAGCCGCCAGCATATGCATCTGCTGATAGCACTGGGTAATCAGATCCACCACCTTCTGCTGGCGGTTGAGCAGCGGCGGCAGCGATGTGGCGGGGTCCGTATGCTGGGTAAGCAGACTGTATTTGGCCTCGCAGTAGTTGGCCAGCTCCCGGTAGAGCAGGCTTAATGATTCGCGCAGCGGCTGTTCGCGCCACAGCCAAAACCAGAACCAGTTAAACACGCCATACCATAAGGTGCCCATGGCGTAGATTAACAGCGGCTCCCAGATAGGCATATTGCCAGCGAGACTGAGGGTAAAAATAGCCGCGATAAGCGAGGCGGGCAGCAGCCGAGCGTGCAGGGAGCTGATTTCGGCGGTGACGCCGAGGATGAGCGCCAGACCCGTGAGGATCAGCGGCAAAGGGATGTCTCGCTGCAGAAGGAGCTGAACGATCAGGCTACAGCCGGCAAACAGGCTGCCGCCGATAATCAGGCGTTTAAAGAAGCGTTTATGCGGCGTATCCAGCCCGGCAACGTTGCAGCAGGCGGGAACAAGAGAAAACAGCAGCCCCTGCTGGAGATGACCGAGCAGAAGCCCAATCGCAACCGGCAGACACAACACCAGCGTTTGCCGCAGTGCATAGTTGACTTCCGGGTGGTAAATCAGCCTGCGCCACATGAGGGGAAAACAAAAACGGCGTATTGTCAGGCAATACGCCGTTTTACCGACTTAACGGGTACCGTAGACGACGATAGTTTTACCGTGCGCGGAGATCAGATTTTGATCTTCCAGCATTTTCAGGATGCGGCCAACGGTCTCGCGGGAGCATCCGACGATCTGACCAATTTCCTGGCGGGTAATTTTAATTTGCATACCGTCCGGGTGGGTCATCGCATCCGGCTGTTTAGCCAGGTTCAGCAGCGTCTGAGCGATACGACCGGTAACGTCAAGGAAGGCGAGGTTGCCGACTTTCTCAGACGTGACCTGCAGACGACGAGCCATCTGCGAAGAGAGACGCATCAGGATGTCCGGGTTAACCTGGATCAGCTGACGGAACTTTTTGTAGGAGATTTCGGCCACTTCACATGCGGTTTTCGCACGTACCCAAGCGCTACGCTCCTGGCCTTCTTCAAACAAGCCTAATTCACCGATGAAATCGCCCTGATTAAGGTAAGAGAGGATCATCTCTTTACCTTCTTCATCCTTGATGAGTACAGCCACGGAGCCTTTAACGATGTAGTACAACGTTTCTGCTTTCTCACCCTGGTGGATCAGCGTGCTCTTTGATGGGTACTTATGAATGTGGCAATGAGACAAGAACCATTCAAGGGTAGGGTCTGTTTGCGGTTTGCCAAGCACCATGCGCGGTTATCCTCTGTTATAAGCTATCTCCGGGTGCCGACACTACACGGCATCCGGGCATGCAATCGTATTGAATCCCTATACCTGGGAATCCGGCTGAAAGTTTTCTGCAGCCTGTAATGTGAACTCCTCTGCATACATGCAGTACATCAATGTATTACTGTAGCATCCAGATTGTTTTAGCATAGCTTTCGCCGCATGTCTCCTGGTGTCTCGCTTCAGCATGACCCAGGTCGCCTTCCGTTGCGAGAATTGTTATGTACGCGTAATCTGTCAGGAAAATTACAGCCCTGGAGTTAAATTTATGCAAGCGCGAGTGAAGTGGGTTGAAGGGTTAACCTTCATCGGTGAGTCGGCTTCTGGCCACCAGATTCTGATGGACGGCAATTCCGGGGATAAAGCGCCCAGCCCAATGGAAATGGTACTGATGGCGGCAGGCGGATGCAGCGCGATTGATGTGGTTTCCATATTGCAGAAGGGCCGCCAGAACGTCACCAACTGCGAAGTTAAGCTGACCTCGGAGCGCCGCGAAGAGGCGCCGCGTCTGTTTACCCATATCAATCTGCATTTTATCGTGACCGGTAAAGAACTGAAGGACGCTGCCGTGTCTCGCGCGGTCGACCTGTCGGCGGAAAAGTATTGTTCCGTCGCGCTGATGCTTGAGAAAGCGGTAAACATTACCCACTCTTATGAAGTGATCGAAGGGTAAGCCGAACGCGCCCCGGCCGGCAATCGCGCCACCGGGGTTCTGGCTACTCGCTGATTTTCCGGCCTTCCATCAGCCGCTCAACCAGCGGCGCCATAATCAGTTCCATCGCCAGCCCCATTTTCCCGCCCGGTACCACCAGGGTATTCATATGCGAAATAAACGAGCCCTGCAGCATCGCCAGGAGCCAGGGGAAATCGATATTTTTTAGATTACGGAAATGGATAACGACAAAGCTTTCATCCAGTGAAGGGATGGCTTTGGCCGCAAACGGGTTGGACGTATCCACCGTCGGTACGCGCTGAAAGTTGAGGTGGGTGCGTGAAAACTGCGGGGTGATAAAGTTGATGTAATCTTCCATCGAGCGGACCACGGAATCCATGACCGCCTCACGAGAGTGTCCGCGCTCGCTGGTGTCGCGGATAAGCTTCTGGATCCACTCAAGATTGACGATGGGCACCACGCCGACCAGCAGGTCGACATGGTTTGCTACGTTATGCTGCGGCGTCACGACGCCGCCGTGCAGGCCTTCATAAAACAGGACGTCAGTCGGTTCCGGCAGCGGCTGCCAGGGCGTGAAGGTCCCCGGAACCTGATTCCACGGCACGGCCTCGTCATAGGTATGTAAATATTTGCGCGACTGGCCTTTGCCGCTTTGCCCATATTCGGCGAACGTGTGTTCCAGCAGGCCGAAGTCGTTAGCCTCGGGGCCAAAGTA
The DNA here is from genome assembly GCF_009025755.1 of Klebsiella sp. RCJ4. Lineage (NCBI taxonomy): Bacteria > Pseudomonadati > Pseudomonadota > Gammaproteobacteria > Enterobacterales > Enterobacteriaceae > Klebsiella > Klebsiella sp. RCJ4. Next base: position 17,957 of record NZ_WCIN01000042.1, on the reverse strand, counting down.
GCTGATATGTTTGCCCTGATCGCGCGCTTTACGGATCGCCATGTCCATTTCCGGACGGGTATAGCGGTGAAAGCTATCGCCTTCAACTTCGGCGGCGTGCAGATTAAGCTGGGCGAAAATTTTGCGAAAGGCGAGGCTGGTGGTCGTGGTTCCCGCGCCGCTGGAGCCCGTGACGGCAATCACCGGATGTTTGGCAGACATAACAACTCCCAGAGTAAACGATAGTGTGTGCCGCCTTAGCCGTGAAACTGCTTGCGGGGCATGATATTCACCGTTTCGTGCAGTTCTGACCACACCAGCACGGCTTCTCCGCTTTTCAACTGCTGTTTAACATCCGCGACTTTATCCGTCAGCGAACGTTCATGTTCACCATAATCGGTGCCTTCACGTAATACAAAACTTTCGATCAGGTTATCCAGCGTTTCGGGATCGAGATCTTGCCAGGGAATGATCATATTTGCGCTCCTAGCCAACGGGTTAGCCAATCCGGGATGCGTTTTTCAAGCCACATTTCAGGCTTACGCAGCGTGCCGCCGACGAAGCCAACGTGCCCGCCGTGCTCCGTGAGCTGATATTCGACATTCGCCGGCAGCTGCTCCTGCGGGGGAATCGAGTGGTGATCCATAAAGGGATCGTCCTTCGCGTGAATAATCAGCGTGGGCTTAGTGATATCGCTCAGGCGCGGCATGGCGCTACACTGGCGATAGTAGTCCAGCGCATCGGCAAAACCGTGGATCCTGGCCGTAATGCAATCGTCAAACTCGCGGATACGGCGCATGCTTTTTAGCTGGCGTAAATCGACGGGCAGAGAGCCGGGATAGGCTTTTAGCTTACGCGCGGCGTTGGCTTTCAGCAGGTTGAGCAGGTAGCGCTGATAAACGCGGGAGAAACCTTTGTCCATATGATAGCTACAGGCTTCCAGCATAAACGGCGCCGATACGATAACCGCGCCATCAACGGGAATAGCGTCGCCTTCTTTTGCCAGCAGGCAGCCCAGCATATTGCCCCCGAGCGAATATCCCACCGCGGCGGTGGGGACCGTGCCGTACTCGCGCTGGAGCCAGCGCAGAAACCAGGAGCCGTCTTCCGTTTCGCCCGAGTGGTAGATGCGGTTATTCCGGTTGGGTTCGCCGCTACAGCCGCGAAAGTGCATTACCACGCCCAGCCAGCCGCGCTGCATTGCCGCATGGATAAGTCCGTGTGCGTAAGGGCTGTGTAGGCTCCCCTCCAGGCCATGAAATACCACCAGACGAGGTTTATGGCGCGCCTGAGAAGGGTCTTCACTCCATGCCAGATCGACAAAATCGCCGTCCGGCAATTCCAGACGCTGCCAGTGGGGAGTAAAGCGGAGTTTGCGACGGATTAGCCGCGGCAACATGGTTTGCAAATGACGATTGCCTACGCCGCGCATCGGATGAAACTGCTGCGAGTCGTCTTCAGGGGGCGTCATTTCTGTAGGAGTGATATCAACCATAGCACCAGAGCAATAAATAATCTTTATAACATACTATACCGCGCATGAAGTGCGCAGGTTAGCCCATATGTGGCCTTGCGGCTAATCGGTCAGCAGGTTACGTGAAAAGAGATGAAAATCGACGCCGGGTTTACGCCGCCATAGCCGCGCTTTCCGCGCGCCGGTTGCCGCTGTTTCACCGGTCTCTTCAAACATTCCGGAGGCTTCGAAGCGGCGAATCAGGCTTTTGCGTTGAATCGGCTGACCAAGGATGATTTCCGTGGCTTCCAGCAGCTGACCATGGGTAAAGGTCTCCGGCAGACAGTAAACCGGCAGTAAAGAGTACATCGTTTTTTGGCGTAAGCGATGCAGACCGGCGTCAATAATCTTTTGATGATCGAAAGCCAGCGAATAGCTATCCAGCTGCGCCACCGGCACCCAGCGGGCATCGCTGACGCTGGCGATATGCGGCTGACACTCTACCCACGAGATTAACGCAAACCAGGCGATAGTCAGGCTCCAGCCGCGCGGATCGCGATCCGGCCCGGAGAAGGTGTCGAGCTGCTCCAGCCATGACGGTGAAATCCCGGTTTTTTCCGTGAGCTTACGTAGCGCCGTGGCGCGGGTTGAATCATCGTGCGCCAGATCGATAAAGCCGCCGGGTAGCCCCCACGCCCCCTGCTGCGGTGGATTAGCGCGCTCAACCAGCAGAACGCACAGCGCCCCTTCATGCAGGGTAAACAGGACGCTGTCGACGGTCACCAGCGGCGAGGGAAAGCGGCTGGCATCGTATTGGCTGAGGTATTCGGCATCGTTGGTCATAGAGCGCTCGCAGCGGAAAAGAACGCTGACAAGTGTACCAGCCCCTTCCTGTGCAGCAAGCCTCCATTTTTATTATTGTTTTTCAATTGATTAGTCAAAATCTCCGCTTAAATGACATTTAACGCTTGCACAATATGTGTCTTAGAGACATTATTAATTGTGTCTTAGGGACACAATATAATGAGCGGAGGTCATCATGAGCGAAAAATTTACCCTGGAACTGGATGATGAAGCGTTTACGCTTGCCAGCGGCGTCTTTCCCGATGGCGCTGTGTGGCTGAAGGTGACCGATCCACTACCGCCTTCCGCCCGTCTGATGCGCATCCGGGCGGTTGCTCTGCGCGACATGAACGATTTTATGCTACTGGCGCAGCTGGTGGAGGCCGTGCGTCATGTTACCGACGTGACGTTTAGCCATCTGGAACTGCCGTGGCTGCCGTGGGCGCGTCAGGATCGTCATATGGTGCCGGGAGACAGCTTTGCGCTGAAGGTCTTTGCCCGGCAGCTTAATACTCTTGGCTTTGACAAAGTCGTGGTGCTTGACCCGCACAGCGATGCCGCAGCGGCGGCAGTCAATAATATGGTCGCGGTGGCTCAACAGCACTGTCTTCTGCAGAGCGCCGGTCTGCGTCAGGCTATTGCTGCCGGGGAGCTGATGCTGGTGGCGCCGGATGCCGGCGCGCTAAAGAAGATTCATCCTGTGGCTAAAGCCTGCGGTGCCGGAGAGTTCGCGATCCTCGGTAAAGAGCGTGACCTTGCCAGCGGCGCGTTAACCGGTTTTTCCCTGCTGGCCGGTGATGTCGCGGGTAAAGCAGTGCTTATTGTTGACGACCTCTGCGACGCAGGCGGCACCTTTATCGGCTCGGCGCAGGTGCTGCGCGAGGCGGGCGCCCGCAGCGTGAGTCTGTACGTCACCCACGGTATTTTTTCCAAAGGCGTAGAGCATCTGTTGAATAACGGCATCGATGCCGTTTACGCCACCACTTCTTTGACTTCTCCTGCCCTGGCTCATCCGCAGCTGGAGCTTATCGATATTGACGCCATCTACCGCGCACATTGGGGATAACATGATGAAAATAAATCCGATTCTGGCCATCGATGGTTATAAAGTTTCCCATCGCGTGCAGTATCCACAGGGGACAACGAAGGTCTACTCTAACTTTACCCCGCGCAGCGATCGTTTTTTCCAGTCGCCGCAGGCCGATGGCAAGCTGGTATTTTTCGGCCTGCAGGGCTTTCTGCAGTGGTTCCTGGTCGATCTGTTTAACGACGCGTTTTTCGCCCGCCCGGAAGAGGAGGTCGTGAACGAGTATAAGCAGGTGATGGACGGCTATCTGGGGCGCGATACGGTTGGGGTGGAGCCTATTCGCGCTCTGCATCGGCTTGGCTATTTACCGCTGCATATCAAAGCGCTGGATGAAGGCACCAAGGTGCCGATGAAAGTACCGGTGCTGACCATCACCAATACGCAACCTGAGTTCTTCTGGCTGGTGAACTATCTGGAGACGGTGCTTTCGGCGGAGCTGTGGAAAGCGTCAACCAACGCGACCATCGCCCACCACTATCGCCTGATTTGCGAACGCTGGGCGGAGAAAACCTGTAGCGATCTGACGCACCTTGATTTCCAATGTCACGACTTTTCGTTTCGGGGAATGTCCGGACTGCACGACACTGCGCAGTCGGGCTGCGGACATCTGGCCAGCTTCAAAGGGACCGATAGCCTGCCTTCGCTGCTGTATGCCCGTGATTATTACACTCGCGGTGAAGATGAGCTCATCGGCGCCAGCATTCCGGCTACGGAACACAGCGTGATGTGTATGGGCGAGCGCGAGCGGGAAATTGAAACCTTTCGCCGGCTGATTACCGAAGTCCACCCGCATGGTTTCGTCTCTATCGTCTCGGATACCTGGGACTACTGGCAGGTGCTGACCGAATACACCCGCGAGCTGCAGGCAATAATTATGCAGCGTCAGGGGCGCGTGGTATTCCGTCCGGACAGCGGTGATCCGGTGGCGATTCTGTGCGGAACCGCAGCTGACGACGACACCCGCAGCGAGCGCAGCGCCGAGGAGAAAGGCTCCGTGGAGATTCTGTGGGAAATTTTTGGCGGCACTATCAACGAAAAAGGATACAAGGTGCTGGATCCGCATGTCGGCCTGATTTACGGCGATTCCATTACTCTCGCCAGAGCGGATGAGATCCTGCGTCGCCTGGAAGCGAAAGGTTTTGCCAGCGCTAACGTGGTGTTCGGCGTGGGTTCATTTACCTACCAGTACAACACCCGCGATACCTTCGGCTTCGCGATGAAGGCAACCTGGGGGGAGGTGAACGGCGAGGGAAGAGCCCTCTTTAAGGAGCCGAAAACCGATAATGGTCTTAAACGTTCGGCGCGTGGTCTGCTGCGCGTGGAACGCGACGCCTTGGGGGAACTGCAGCTGTACGATGGGCAAACGCTGGAACAGGAGCTGCAGGGCGAGTTAAAAACGCGCTTTCTGGATGGCAAGCTGTACGGCTATGCCTCGCTGTCGCAGATCCGCGCCCGGCTGGCGGCGCAGCGCTAAGCCACTGTGCGGAGGACGAAAAAAGGCGGGTTAGCCCGCCTTCACGTATGGCATATTGTCGCTAGCCTTCCTGCAGCATCTGCTCCAGCTGCTCCTGGGCATCCAGCCAGGCCATTTCACACTCTTCCAGCCCGGACTTCGCGCTGGCCTGCTGCTGTAGACACGCGGTGAGCTCGGCTTTGCGGCTTTGATCGTACAATTCGCTGTCGCCCAGCTTCTCTTCCGCCTGCGCCAGCTGCGCGTTGAACTTCTCCATCTCTTTTTCCAGTCGGGCGATCTCTTTGCGCAGCGGCTGGGTCAGCGTACGCAGCTCGGCTTCCCGGCGTTTCTGATCTTTACGCGCCTGGGCGCTGTTGCCGTTTTCCTTTGGATCTTCCGATGTCTGGCTTTCCTGCTTTTGCGAGTCGCTCAGCCACTGCTGATAGTCTTCAAGATCGCCATCGAAAGGTTCGACTTTGCTGTCGTGCACCAGATAAAGGTCATCGGTGGTGGAGCGAATCAGATGACGGTCGTGCGAAACCACCACCAGCGCGCCCTCAAAATCAATGAGCGCTTCGGTTAGCGCCTGGCGCATATCGAGATCGAGGTGGTTGGTGGGTTCATCAAGCAGCAGCAGGTTAGGCCGCTGCCAGACGATTAACGCCAGCACCAGGCGCGCTTTCTCGCCGCCGGAGAAACGCTTTGTCTCTTCGTTGACTTTATCGCTCTGGAAGCCGAAACCGCCCAGATAGTCGCGCAGCTTCTGCTCCAGCTCCTGCGGCGCAATACGGGCAAGATGCTGCAGCGGGGATTCGTCGGCGCGCAGGAACTCCAGCTGATGCTGGGCAAAGTAGCCAAGCTTGATGCCTTTCGCCAGACCAATTTCACCCTGCAGCGGCTGTAGCTCGCCGGCCAGCAGTTTTATCAGCGTCGATTTACCGGCCCCGTTGCGCCCCAGCAGACCGATGCGCGAACCGGGAACCAGATTCAGCTTGATTGAGTCGAGAATCACGCGCTCGCCATAACCGGCGCTGACCTTTTCCATTTTCAATAGGGGATTGGGCAGGCTTTCCGGCGCGCGGAAGCTAAAGTGAAACGGGTTATCAACGTGGGCAGGGGCGATGAGCTCCATACGCTCGAGCATTTTGATACGGCTTTGCGCCTGTTTAGCTTTGGTGGCTTTAGCGCGAAAACGGTCGATGTAGCTCTGCAAATGCGCGACGCGCAGCTGCTGGCTCTCATACATCGACTGTTGCTGCGCAAGACGGGTCGCGCGCTGCACTTCAAATGAGCTGTAGTTGCCGGTGTACTCGAACATCGTTTGCTGTTCGATATGGATAATTTTGTCGACGATCGGATCGAGAAAATCGCGATCGTGGGAGATCAGTATCAGGGTCCCCGGGTAGCCTTTGAGCCACTTCTCCAGCCAGATGACCGCGTCGAGATCGAGGTGGTTCGTCGGTTCATCAAGCAGCAGCAGATCGGAACGGCAAATCAGCGCCTGCGCGAGGTTGAGACGCATACGCCAGCCGCCGGAAAAGTCGCTCACCGGTCTTTCAAGCTGTTCGTTGCTGAAACCGAGCCCGTGGAGCAGGCTGGCCGCACGCGAGCGGATGGTCCAGGCGTCGATGGCGTCCAGCTTACCGTGGACCGTCGCGATGGCATGGCCGTCATTACGTTCGTTGGCTTCGTGCAGGTCCGCCTCCAGCTTGCGGAATTCGCGATCGCCATCAATAACATAGTCAATAGCCGGCTGCGCAAGCGCAGGTGTTTCCTGATTAACCCAGGCCAGCTGCCAGCTGCCGGGGAAGGTCATTGAGCCGCCGTCGGCGCTAATCTCGTTTTTCAAAAGCGAAAGCAGCGTGGATTTACCGCAGCCGTTTTTACCCACCAGGCCGACTTTTTGCCCTGGGTTGATGGTGGCGGTAGCGTTGTCCAGCAGGACGCGTACGCCGCGACGAATTTGTAAGGAGGAGAAAACAATCATAAGGCGCCGTATGTTCTGACTATGTTAATTTGTCATTATGATAATGTAGTGTCGAGCGAATCGCTCAACCGGGCCGCAATGGTAGCCCAAAATGAAGATGATACACAAAGTCATTCTGGTTGCGTCGGGACGCAGCCGCTGCACAGGCCGCCAGAAGACGTTCGGGAGGGGAAAGATGTCTCAGACAGCGAAAGTTTTGCTGCTGTATGCCCACCCAGAATCTCAGGATTCCGTGGCCAACCGGGTTTTGCTTGAACCGGCCTTACAGTTGTCGAATGTGACCGTGCACGATCTCTACGCGCACTATCCGGATTTTTTTATCGATATCGCCTGCGAGCAGGATCTCCTGCGCCAGCATGAGGTGATTGTTTTCCAGCATCCGCTCTATACCTGGAGCTGCCCGGCGCTGATGAAAGAGTGGCTGGACAGGGTGCTCAGCCGCGGCTTTGCCAGCGGGGCGGGAGGGAATCAGCTGGCGGGAAAGTACTGGCGTAGCGTCATTACTACCGGCGAGCCGGAGAGCGCCTACCGGCGCGATGCCCATCGTTATCCGATGAATGATATCCTCCGCCCTTTCGAACTGACTGCCGGTATGTGCCGCATGCACTGGATGAGCCCGATTATCGTCTACTGGGCGCGTCGGCAATCACCCGACGATCTGAAAAGCCGCGCTCGCGCCTACCGCGATTGGCTGGCTAACCCTGTAACGGCGGGAGGTCCAAATGGCGGGAGCTGATTTACTGCTGGCCGGGGTGTTATTTCTGTTTGCCGCCGTAGTGGCGGTGCCGCTGGCCGCGAGGCTGGGTATTGGTGCCGTGCTCGGGTATCTGCTGGCCGGTATCGCCATCGGCCCCTGGGGATTAGGCTTCATCAGCGATGTGGATGAAATTCTTCACTTCTCAGAATTAGGCGTCGTCTTTCTGATGTTTATCATCGGACTGGAGTTGAATCCGTCCAAGCTGTGGCGGCTGAGAAGCTCCATTTTCGGCGTCGGGGCCGCTCAGGTCGCCTTCAGCGCGCTGATACTTGGCGGTTTGCTCATGCTTAGCGACTTCTCATGGCGCGCTGCGGTGGTTGGCGGAATTGGGCTGGCGATGTCTTCCACCGCGATGGCGCTGCAGCTGATGCGGGAGAAAGGCATGAGCCGCAGCGAGTCCGGGCAGCTGGGCTTCTCCGTACTGCTGTTTCAGGATCTGGCCGTGATCCCGGCCCTGGCGCTGGTTCCCCTGCTCGCAGGGTCAGGTGACGACCATTTTAACTGGCTCACCATCGGGATGAAGGTGCTGGCCTTCGGCGGAATGCTGGTTGGCGGTCGTTATCTGCTGAGGCCGGTATTTCGGTTTATCGCCGGATCCGGCGTGCGGGAGGTCTTCACCGCGGCGACGCTACTGCTGGTTCTCGGATCGGCGTTGTTTATGGATGCGCTCGGTTTGTCGATGGCGCTGGGGACCTTTATCGCCGGCGTCCTGCTGGCAGAGAGCGAGTATCGCCACGAGCTGGAAATCGCCATTGAGCCGTTTAAAGGGCTTCTCCTCGGGCTGTTCTTTATTTCCGTTGGCATGGCGCTGAACCTTGGGGTGCTCTATACCCATTTACTGTGGGTTGTGGCCAGCGTCGCGATACTGGTGACGGTAAAAGGTCTCGTCCTGTATCTTCTGGCACGGGTTTATGGCCTGCGCAGCTCTGAACGGGTGCAGTTTGCCGGCGTGCTGAGCCAGGGGGGAGAGTTTGCCTTTGTGCTGTTCTCACTCCCCGCTTCGCTTCGCCTGTTTCAAAACGATCAGATGGCCCTGCTGCTGGTGACGGTGACATTATCGATGATGACCACGCCGCTGCTGATGAAGCTCATCGATAAAGTCCTTTCGCGGCGATTGAACCAACCTGAAGAGGAGGGCGAGGCTCCGTGGGTTGAAGATGACAAACCGCAGGTGATCATCGTTGGTTTTGGGCGTTTCGGCCAGGTGATTGGCCGTCTGCTGATGGCGAACAAAATGCGTATTACGGTACTGGAGCGCGATATCAGCGCGGTCAATCTGATGCGTAAATATGGCTATAAAGTTTATTTTGGCGATGCGACGCAGCTGGAGCTCCTGCGCTCGGCGGGAGCCGAAGACGCGCAGTCGATCGTTATCACCTGCAACGAGCCGGAAGATACCATGAAGCTGGTGGAGATGTGTCAACAACACTTTCCACATCTCCATATTCTGGCGCGAGCGCGGGGACGCGTTGAGGCCCATGAGTTGCTGCAGGCGGGAGTGGCGCAGTTTTCCCGCGAAACCTTCTCCAGCGCGCTGGAGCTAGGACGAAAAGCGCTTATCTCGCTCGGCATGCATCCCCATCAGGCGCAGCGCGCCCAGCTGCATTTTCGGCGCCTCGATATGCGGATGCTGCGTGAGTTAATGCCGGTGCATAGTGATACCCTGCAGATATCCCGCGTGCGGGAAGCCAGACGCGAGCTGGAGGAGATTTTTCAGCGCGAGATGCAAAAAGAGAGCAGGCAGTTAGACGGCTGGGATGAATTTGAATAAAGGTAAATGATATGGCTGTGCGTAAACGTTTTATCGCCGGTGCGAAATGCCCGGCGTGCCAGGCCCAGGATTCGCTGGCGATGTGGCGTGAGAATAATGTCGATATTGTTGAGTGCGTTAAGTGCGGTCATCAGATGCGTGAGGCGGATAAAGAGGTCCGTGAGCATGTTCGCAAAGAAGAGCAAGTGATAGGCATTTTTCATCCGGACTAGCGTTATCTATCGGCTTTTTTTAAGCTAGAGGGTACACGGGTGCAGAATTCCGCTACAATCTGCGCCACTATTCTTCCCATGCTCAGGAGATATCATGAAAGTAGCAAAAGACCTGGTGGTCAGCCTGGCCTATCAGGTACGTACAGAAGACGGTGTGTTGGTTGATGAGTCTCCGGTAAGCGCGCCGCTTGACTACCTGCATGGTCACGGTTCCCTGATTTCCGGCCTGGAAAACGCGCTGGACGGCCACGACGTTGGCGACAAATTTGACGTCGAAGTCGGCGCTAACGACGCATACGGTCAGTACGACGAAAACCTGGTTCAGCGCGTTCCTAAAGACGTATTTATGGGCGTTGATGAACTGCAGGTTGGCATGCGCTTCCTGGCGGAAACCGATCAGGGTCCGGTACCGGTAGAAATAACCGAAGTAGGTGACGAACACGTTGTTGTTGACGGTAACCACATGCTGGCTGGTCAGAATCTGAAGTTCAACGTTGAAGTTGTCGCGATTCGCGAAGCAACGGCGGAAGAGCTGGAGCATGGTCATGTACACGGTGCTCACGGGCACGATCATGGCCACGACCACGATCATGATGGTTGCTGCGGTGGCCACGGCCATGACCATGACCACGAACATGGCAAAGGCGGCTGCGGCGGCAACGGCGGCTGCGGCTGCCACTAATTCCGCTGCGCTCGCGTCGCGGAATAGAAAAAAGCGGGGAAACCCGCTTTTTTTACGTCTTAATAGTGCGGCGGGGGCGTTTCTTCCGCCTGTGAAGCCATATGCGAAGGCTGAGTGGCTTTCAGTTTTTCGACCATCAGGCGCATATGTTCGCGCATCCTCGCCATTTCTATCTCGTGGGCGGTGACGGTCTTGTTGAGGTCTTCAATAGTGATTTCCTGAAACGCCAGTCTGCTCTCCAGCTCCGCAAGGCGAGTCTCTAAAGTGCTATTGTGCATGAGTAACCTCTTCTGTCTTATCCTGCGGGCGGATTCTACTGAAGTTTCAGCATCCGCGCAGCATCGTTACGTCTGACAGGAAACTAATTTATACAAAAATAGTCCTAAATGAGGCGATATTCAGGTACGTCTGTATGTTGATTTGTTCTGCAACGTTCTATAGTACGTTTTTTGTTTTTTACGATAACCCTGGGGTGAGATGCCCCGGCCCTGGAGAAATGGATGAAATCACTGTTTAAAGTAACGCTGCTGGCGACCACTATGGCCATCGCCCTGAATGCACCGCTGAGCTTCGCTGCTGAGACTACAGCGAAAGCGGCACCCGCAACGGACAGCAAATCGGCATTTAAAAATGACGATCAGAAATCTGCTTATGCGCTGGGTGCATCGCTGGGACGTTACATGGAAAACTCCCTGAAAGAACAAGAAAAGCTGGGCATCAAATTAGATAAAGATCAGCTGATCGCCGGCGTTCAGGACGCTTTTGCTGATAAGAGCAAACTGTCCGATCAGGAGATCGAACAGACTCTGCAGACGTTTGAAACACGTGTAAAAACTGCTGCTCAGCAGAAAATGGAAAAAGACGCCGCTGAGAATGAAGCAAAAGGCAAAGCTTACCGTGACGCCTTTGCCAAAGAGAAAGGCGTGAAAACGTCTAAATCTGGCCTGCTCTACAAAGTCGAGAAAGCGGGTACCGGCGAAACGCCGAAAGACAGCGATACCGTTGTCGTCAACTACAAAGGTACGCTGATCGACGGTAAAGAGTTTGATAACTCTTATACCCGCGGCGAGCCGCTTTCCTTCCGCCTGGACGGCGTGATCCCGGGCTGGACCGAAGGCCTGAAGAACATCAAGAAAGGCGGTAAAATCCAGCTGGTCATTCCACCGGATCTGGCTTACGGCAAAACTGGCGTACCGGGTATCCCGGCAAACTCTACTCTGGTATTTGATGTAGAGCTGCTGGATATTAAACCGGCGCCGAAAGCGGACGCCAAGCCTGAAGCCGCTGCTGAAGCGCCAGCCGCTGACGCTAAGAAGTAATCGGTTTTAAGCCGCCGCCTCCAGGGGCGGCGGTTTTTTTATTGCGGGCAGATATAATTAAAACTGGAAAGAACCTCAGGCGCTGTATTACTTTAGATAGATTAATAATGATGATGAGCCTGCCCTGACGATAACGACAGGCTCCTGAAAAGGAGTGCTTTTTTTCATGTCCAGGTCGCTTTTAACCAACGAGACCAGTGAGCTTGATTTGCTGGATCAACGTCCTTTTGACCAGACCGACTTCGATATCCTTAAATCCTATGAAGCGGTAGTGGACGGGTTAGCGATGCTCATCGGTTCCCACTGTGAAATCGTATTGCACTCATTGCAGGACTTAAAATGTTCCGCTATTCGTATCGCCAACGGTGAACACACCGGCCGTCAAATCGGCTCGCCAATTACCGACCTTGCGCTGCGCATGCTGCACGATATGACTGGAGCCGATAGCAGCGTTTCCAAATGCTATTTTACTCGCGCCAAAAGCGGTGTGCTGATGAAATCGGTCACTATCGCTATCCGCAACCGTGACCATCGGGTCATTGGCCTGCTGTGCATCAACATGAACCTTGATGTCCCTTTCTCACAAATCATGAGCACCTTTATTCCGCCGGAAACGACGGAGGTGAATTCCCAGGTCAACTTTGCTTCATCGGTTGACGATCTGGTGGCCCAGACGCTTGAGTTCACGATTGAAGAGGTGAACGCTGACCGTAACGTTTCTAACAACGCTAAAAATCGGCAGATCGTCCTGAACCTCTATGAGAAGGGGATTTTTGATATCAAAGATGCCATCAATCAGGTGGCCGATCGGCTGAATATCTCTAAGCACACGGTATATCTCTACATTCGTCAGTTCAAAAGTGGAGATTTCCAGGGGCTGGATAAGTAATGCGCTTTGCCATTACGGTAACGGGGCCCGCTTATGGTACCCAGCAGGCCAGCAGCGCACTACAGTTTGCCCGCGCCGTTTTGCAGGAAGGCCACGAGTTGCTCAGCATCTTTTTCTATCGTGAAGGCGTCTATAACGCGAATCAGCTCACGGCGCCCGCCAGCGACGAATTTGATCTGGTTCGGGCCTGGCAGACGCTGCATGACGAACACGCCGTTTCCTTGCATATCTGTGTAGCCGCAGCGTTACGCCGTGGAATCACTGATGAACAGGAAGCCCGGCAGCTGAATTTGCCTGGGTATAATTTGCAGCCGGGCTTTACCTTGAGCGGATTGGGCGCGCTGGCGGAAGCCGCGTTAACCTGCGATCGCATGGTGCAGTTCTGATGAAGCGCGTAGCCTTTGTTTTTTCGTCTGCGCCTCATGGTTCAGCGTCGGGCAGGGAAGGGCTGGACGCCCTGCTGGCAACCTCCGCGCTGACGGAAGAGATCGGCGTTTTCTTCGTGGGCGATGGCGTCTTTCAGCTTCTTCCCGGGCAGCGCCCCGCAGCGGTGCTGGCGCGCGACTATATCTCCACCTTTAAGCTCTTATCGCTATACGATATCGAACAGTGCTGGATTTGCGCTGCTTCAGCACGGGAGCGCGGTCTGAATTCTGCCACGCCGTGGGTTGTTGATGGCGAATGGCTGGAGCCAGAGGCTTTGCGCGCCCGGCTTGACGATTTTAACGTGATACTGCGGTTCTGAGGCTCGAATGCTCCACACGCTAAGCACATCTCCCTGGCACGCCGATATGGCGGCTATGCTCCGTTTGCTAAAAGAGGGCGACGATCTTCTGCTGCTGTCGGACGGCGTTATCGCCGCTCTCGCGGAAGGCCGTTTCCTTGAAATCCTGCAATCTGCCCCCATATCCCTCTACGCTCTGCAAGAAGATATCGAAGCCCGCGGGCTGGCTGGTCAAATTGCGGACAGTGTCGTCAGGGTTAGCTATACTGATTTCGTCAGACTTTCAGTCAAACATGCAGGTCAGTTGTCCTGGTAATGGCGGGATCGTTGTATATTTCTTGACACCTTTTCGGCACCGCCCTAAAATTCTGCGTCCTCATATTATATGAGGCGATTTATTACGTGTTTACGAAGCAAAAGCTAAAACCAGGAGCTATTTAATGGCAACAATTAACCAGCTGGTACGCAAACCACGCGCGCGCAAAGTTGCAAAGAGCAACGTGCCGGCGCTGGAAGCCTGCCCGCAGAAACGTGGCGTATGTACTCGTGTATATACCACCACTCCTAAGAAACCGAACTCCGCACTGCGTAAAGTTTGCCGTGTGCGTCTGACTAACGGTTTCGAAGTCACCTCCTACATCGGTGGTGAAGGTCACAACCTGCAGGAGCACTCCGTGATCCTGATCCGTGGCGGTCGTGTTAAAGACCTTCCGGGTGTTCGTTACCACACCGTTCGTGGTGCGCTTGACTGCTCCGGCGTTAAAGACCGTAAGCAAGCTCGCTCCAAGTATGGCGTGAAGCGTCCTAAGGCTTAATGGTTCTCCGTTAAGTAAGGCCAAACGTTTTATATTAATGTCAAACTAAACTCTTAGAGTTTTGGACAATCCTGAATTAACAACGGAGTATTTCCATGCCACGTCGTCGCGTCATTGGTCAGCGTAAAATCCTGCCGGATCCTAAGTTCGGATCAGAACTGCTGGCTAAATTTGTAAATATCCTGATGGTAGATGGTAAAAAATCTACTGCAGAAGCAATCGTATACAGCGCGCTGGAGACCCTGGCTCAGCGCTCTGGTAAAAATGAACTGGAAGCTTTCGAAGTCGCTCTCGACAACGTGCGCCCGACTGTAGAAGTTAAGTCTCGCCGCGTTGGTGGTTCTACTTATCAGGTTCCAGTTGAAGTCCGTCCGGTTCGTCGTAATGCTCTGGCAATGCGTTGGATCGTTGAAGCTGCTCGTAAACGTGGTGATAAATCCATGGCTCTGCGTCTGGCGAACGAACTTTCTGATGCTGCAGACAACAAAGGTACTGCAGTTAAGAAACGTGAAGACGTTCACCGTATGGCAGAAGCCAACAAGGCGTTCGCACACTACCGTTGGTAATCCCTTCGGAGTATTAGTCACCAGGCGGGCGCTTCAGATAAGTCGCCCGTTTTGGATAACTTAACTGAACGCCTAAAGAAATAAACGAGGAATCAAATGGCTCGTACAACACCCATCGCACGCTACCGTAACATCGGTATCAGTGCGCACATCGACGCCGGTAAAACTACTACTACCGAACGTATTCTGTTCTACACCGGTGTAAACCACAAAATCGGTGAAGTTCATGACGGCGCTGCCACCATGGACTGGATGGAACAGGAGCAGGAGCGTGGTATTACTATCACCTCCGCAGCGACTACTGCATTCTGGTCAGGTATGGCTAAGCAGTATGAACCGCATCGCGTAAACATCATCGACACCCCGGGGCACGTTGACTTCACCATCGAAGTAGAACGTTCCATGCGTGTGCTTGATGGTGCAGTAATGGTTTACTGCGCAGTTGGTGGTGTTCAGCCTCAGTCTGAAACCGTATGGCGTCAGGCAAACAAATACAAAGTTCCGCGCATTGCGTTCGTTAACAAAATGGACCGTATGGGTGCGAACTTCCTGAAAGTTGTTGGTCAGATCAAAACCCGTCTGGGCGCGAACCCTGTTCCGCTGCAGCTGGCGATTGGCGCTGAAGAAGCGTTCACCGGTGTTGTTGACCTGGTGAAAATGAAAGCCATCAACTGGAACGAAGAAGACGCAGGTGTAACCTTCACTTACGAAGATATCCCGGCAGACATGCAGGAACTGGCCGAAGAATGGCACCAGAACCTGATCGAGTCCGCTGCTGAAGCTTCTGAAGAGCTGATGGAGAAATACCTGGGTGGTGAAGAACTGACTGAAGAAGAGATTAAAACTGCTCTCCGTCAGCGCGTTCTGAACAACGAAATCATCCTGGTAACCTGTGGTTCTGCGTTCAAGAACAAAGGTGTTCAGGCGATGCTGGATGCGGTAGTTGACTACCTGCCATCCCCGGTTGACGTACCTGCGATCAACGGTATCCTGGACGATGGTAAAGATACTCCGGCTGAGCGTCACGCTAGCGATGATGAGCCGTTTGCTGCTCTGGCATTCAAAATCGCTACCGACCCGTTCGTGGGTAACCTGACCTTCTTCCGCGTATACTCTGGTGTGGTTAACTCTGGTGATACCATCCTGAACTCCGTGAAAGCTGCACGTGAGCGTTTCGGTCGTATCGTACAGATGCACGCTAACAAACGTGAAGAGATCAAAGAAGTTCGCGCGGGCGATATCGCTGCTGCTATCGGTCTGAAAGACGTAACTACGGGTGACACTCTGTGCGATCCTAATGCGCCGATCATTCTGGAGCGTATGGAATTCCCTGAGCCGGTAATCTCTATCGCTGTTGAACCGAAAACCAAAGCTGACCAGGAAAAAATGGGTCTGGCTCTGGGCCGTCTGGCTAAAGAAGACCCGTCTTTCCGCGTATGGACTGACGAAGAATCTAACCAGACCATCATCGCCGGTATGGGTGAGCTGCACCTCGACATCATCGTTGACCGTATGAAGCGTGAATTCAACGTTGAAGCGAACGTCGGTAAACCTCAGGTTGCTTACCGCGAAGCGATTCGCGCGAAAGTTACCGATATCGAAGGTAAACACGCTAAACAGTCTGGTGGTCGCGGTCAGTACGGTCACGTCGTTATCGACATGTACCCACTGGAGCCGGGCTCTAACCCGAAAGGTTATGAGTTCATCAACGACATCAAAGGTGGTGTAATTCCTGGCGAATACATCCCGGCCGTTGATAAAGGCATCCAGGAGCAGCTGAAAGCAGGTCCTCTGGCTGGTTATCCGGTAGTTGATCTGGGCGTGCGTCTGCACTTCGGTTCTTACCACGACGTTGACTCCTCTGAACTGGCGTTTAAACTGGCCGCTTCTATTGCCTTTAAAGATGGCTTTAAGAAAGCGAAACCAGTTCTGCTTGAGCCGATCATGAAGGTTGAAGTAGAAACTCCGGAAGAGAACACTGGTGACGTTATCGGTGACCTTAGCCGTCGTCGCGGTATGCTGCGCGGTCAGGAATCCAACGTGACTGGCGTTGTGATCCACGCTGAAGTTCCGCTGTCTGAAATGTTCGGATATGCAACTCAGCTGCGTTCTCTGACCAAAGGTCGTGCTTCTTACTCCATGGAGTTCCTGAAGTATGATGATGCGCCGAACAACGTTGCTCAGGCCGTAATCGAAGCCCGTGGTAAATAAGCCGCAGGGTTAAAACCAAAGTCCCGTGCTCTCTCCAGTAGGGGAGAGCACTATAGTAAGGAATATAGCCGTGTCTAAAGAAAAATTTGAACGTACAAAACCGCACGTCAACGTCGGTACTATCGGCCACGTTGACCATGGTAAAACTACTCTGACCGCTGCAATCACTACCGTTCTGGCTAAAACCTACGGTGGTTCTGCTCGCGCATTCGACCAGATCGATAACGCGCCGGAAGAAAAAGCTCGTGGTATCACCATCAACACTTCTCACGTTGAATATGACACCCCGACTCGCCACTACGCGCACGTAGACTGCCCGGGCCACGCCGACTATGTTAAAAACATGATCACCGGTGCTGCGCAGATGGACGGCGCGATCCTGGTTGTTGCTGCGACTGACGGCCCGATGCCGCAGACTCGTGAGCACATCCTGCTGGGTCGTCAGGTAGGCGTTCCGTACATCATCGTGTTCCTGAACAAATGCGACATGGTTGATGACGAAGAGCTGCTGGAACTGGTTGAAATGGAAGTTCGTGAACTTCTGTCTCAGTACGATTTCCCGGGCGACGACACTCCGATCGTTCGCGGTTCCGCTCTGAAAGCGCTGGAAGGCGACGCAGACTGGGAAGCGAAAATCATCGAACTGGCTGGCTACCTGGATTCTTACATCCCGGAACCAGAGCGTGCGATTGACAAGCCGTTCCTGCTGCCGATCGAAGACGTATTCTCCATCTCCGGTCGTGGTACCGTTGTTACCGGTCGTGTAGAGCGCGGTATCATCAAAGTTGGCGAAGAAGTTGAAATCGTTGGTATCAAAGAGACTGCGAAGTCTACCTGTACTGGCGTTGAAATGTTCCGCAAACTGCTGGACGAAGGCCGTGCTGGTGAGAACGTTGGTGTTCTGCTGCGTGGTATCAAACGTGAAGAAATCGAACGTGGTCAGGTACTGGCTAAGCCGGGTTCTATCAAGCCGCACACCAAGTTCGAATCTGAAGTGTACATTCTGTCCAAAGACGAAGGCGGCCGTCATACTCCGTTCTTCAAAGGCTACCGTCCGCAGTTCTACTTCCGTACAACTGACGTGACTGGCACCATCGAACTGCCGGAAGGCGTAGAGATGGTAATGCCGGGCGACAACATCAAAATGGTTGTTACCCTGATCCACCCGATCGCGATGGACGACGGTCTGCGTTTCGCAATCCGTGAAGG
>NZ_WCIN01000041.1:363778-389549 GCF_009025755.1 Klebsiella sp. RCJ4 | reverse complement strand
CCTGACGTAACTGTATAAAACGCGATGCCGTTCTCCCCTTCAAGTTCGATCCTCTCGATGGTGTATGTCAGGCTAACTTTTAGTGTAGTGGTTCCGACTGCAATTCCATCCGCCGTCACCTGTTTAACCGCAACTTCTTTCTCTATTGTAAACATGGAAAATCCTTATTCTGTCAGAACGTACTGAACTGAGCCGTAAATAGTCAAACCTGTTCCGCCTGTTATTGAGAGAGCGGCAGGCGAGCTATTTGTCAGCAACAAAATATCTTTTGTGGTCGGGTTCGTTTGCGCGAGGATGATCCCCGAGCCGGCCCGACTGCAGATTATCGGGGACACCGTTAACCCCCCGTCGCTCAGTGCGGCTACTGTAAACGGAAGCCCTGATATCACTACCGCGCCACCTGTCGTCAGCGCCATTGACGTGGTTTCTATTCTGAATGTCGCATGCACTAACCGCCCTGAGCGGCGGTAGGTTCCCACCGTGGTATTCAGCGTCACGACGTCTGAACCACATTTGACAACCGGCGTCCAGACGCCCTTGTAATACTGGAACGTCTCCTGAGTGTTCTCAAAAAAACGTATCGGGCGCTGGACGCTGTACTGACGACGGAAATCATAGAGATATACCGTTTTCCCTTCGGCGCTGTTCCACTCTGCAATCTGCACGGCAGAGTAGTCTTCGGTGTCATCCCTGAACGGGTTGATGATGAGCGGGCCGTTGATTGTTGTTGGTTTCTGGCTGAACGGATGTGTAGCCACGCCAGCCGAAACGACAGTTCTGTCGACAGTGATACCACCCTCACAAACCATCGCGGGCGCTTTTGTCAGTGTCGCATTCCACGGGTCCTGATAGTCGGTATAGAACTGATTACCGGCAATGGTTGTCGTTGTGGTGTCAACGAGACATGTCTTTTCAACGTATGACGTGTGAATCACGTTGTAACTGCCTGCGTCGGTGTAGAACGGGACGCGGTGGGTTCCCAGTACTTTCACATCGTCAAGGCAGACCCCGTTCACCGCACGTCCATAGCGACTGAGGACGGTGAATGCCCGGCCCGCAATACCGGGAAACGAACGCGCTGAATAGCCGCTGGCGGTATTGTTTGTCAGCCTGCCGCCTGCGGAGGTTCGCGCCGAGTTGGCGGATTTATAGATATACGTATCGAACCACGTATCAATCGCCTCATCGGCAGGGCCAAACAGCCGGGGCTTGCCGTAAAAGTGATATTTCGTATACCGGATAGCATCAACCCAGCCCACTTTGAAAATCTCTGCCGCCGGATAGGGAGGGAGATACGGAATCGTGACCGCGGCATTTCGTTGCGTCCACGCCCCGCCATAGGCGTCTCCGGTAAAGCAATCACGGGCGACAACGAAGCCGTTGCAAACGGAGTCGGCCCCCATAAACCAGCCCGTCAGACAGCAATCACGGATGAGGAAATTATCTTCTGTGGACCGGTCAAGAACGCCATTCCCATAGCGACCGATAAAGAAGTTGCGCACACCGTGATTTACCAGCTGCGGGCGGATATAACCGTCTGATGAGTCACCGGAAATAAAATAACCAATGTGCTGGTTATTGTTAATCACAGGCGTATCCGAATCCCAGTCTCCGATTAACGCGCAGTTCTGCATACTGTCGCCGATAACAACGGAGTCGGGATAAAGTCGAATCGCCGCATAAATATGATTTTCAGGTTCCGCGGCAATATTGGCATCATTCCCTGCAGCCACCCATCCCGGGTAAGCGGTTCCGTCATCGCCTGGCAAAGTGACTTTATGAGGATACGTTGTGGCGTAATATTTCCCCGTCAGTTGCACGGGAAGTCCTCTTGCATGGCCTTCATCAACAGCCTTTTGATAGTAAGGCACAGCATCAGGAGAAACACCGTGCAGGTAGCCGAACATTTCCGGCGACACAAATCCTATACCACCAACGAGTTTAGCGCCGTCGCCTGAACCCAGATTTTGGCGAAGCGTGTCACCATCCATCAGAACAAAGTGAGTAACGTCGTTCGCAAAGCTGGCTGCATCGGTTCCGGTGGTCGTAAAGCCGACGTCTGTAGCAGCATTCAGGCGGTAATACTGGTTGTTATAACGGATGTACTGGTTACGGGCACTGAACTGAAAGGGACCATCTTCGTAGTCGCCGAGGAAAACGTAACCGGATGAAAGGAGGAACTGCTGAAACTGGTTAGCTCTGTCCTGCTGCGCAGCATTGAACTGATTATTCCTTCCTGTATTCGTCAGGCGTTTCACACCAAGGCGATCTGTATAGAATTCGCCGGTACCGGTTACCTCTTCATCAAGCTTCGCGCCTGCAAATACCGCATTGCGGATATCGGTACTTGGTACCGGAACCTGCGTCGGAGTTGGGAGTGGAACTTCTGCCATTGTGCATGTCGCCCTATATAAAAGGCGCACGAATCCCTCAGGGTGAATCTGACGGTGTGCGCGAAGGTTGGATATTACTGCTGTGCGTTACGGATAAATCGAGTCTGAATATTCAGAGAGGGTTAATGTCTGGGTGTCGTCGCCATTGGGTTTGGCTGTTTCAACGCGCCAGATAGTGGAATTAAGTTCTGTATCGGTGGCGATGAAGTACCGGCTTGCGTTCTGCACCGTCGTCCGGTCGTAAATGTTCAGGTCGAACGCATCCGCTGCGGCCTGAAACGCTTTAGGCCTTCCGGTTACGGGGTATGCTCGCCAGCGTCCGCGATAATTACCGAGACTGTCAGTCATCACCACCCACATATCGCCGAGAGAGAAGTCGATACGCTCAGAGGTACTGAACACATCCCCGCTACGGGCTGTGATATAGCCGTTCTGCTGCTTGTTGTCGTACATATCAGGGCATTGCACCACTGCGCCGCGGATAACCTGCGTCGATTCCAGAACTTTAACCGTCATACCGACGCGCGAGAGCAGAATGCGGCGCGCTTCCAGCCACGCCCGGTCCTCCGCCTGCGTTTTATTACGACAGCCATCAAGGCTGATCTGCAGCGCGTTGATGGTCGCGTCCTCGACCTCAACAATGCCGCTCTGGTCAATCTGCAGATAGATGTACGACTTTTTATTGGTGAGCGGGTCGACATAATCCAACGTGACGCCGTCATAGCCGCCCGGCAGTGACATAGTCCATGTGACCTTATACTCGTCCCAGAACATGTTTGAGCGCGCAAAAACAGCATCCGGATTCACCACTTTCTCATCACGCCAGAATGTCAGCACATCGCCGATATTGTTCCCGTCTACGCGGGCCACATTGCAGATGGTTTTGATTCGCTCGCCAAGGGAAAGCTTTTCATCCGAGAAGGTGTAATCGAAGTAACTCAGTTCCGGAACGGTTATCGAGTCAGCAATGGCGTACAGAGTCGCGACATCGATGCTCGAAATGTCCTGCTTACCGATGACTATCCACTCGTGCAGAGCTGCATCAGCAAACGAACGGCTCGGCCGCAGCGTATAGTCAATCTGACCGGTTGCGCGGTCATAACTGATGGTATGGCGCTGGGCGAGCATATTGTATTTCTGCTCGCGGTTGCTGTTGCTGTTATTCGGACCCTTTATGGTGACTTTGGCGATCGTGTCATCCGGGTAAACTACGCCGGTACGCGTGTTGACCGCATGAATCGCCATCAGCGTCACGACATTACCGTCGTTGCTGTTATCCAGGCGCTCAATCGTCACAGCGTACCGACCGGCGCCGGCAGCCGGGGTATATTTGTGTGATGTGCGGAAATACCGGGTTGTCACCTGAAAGTCGTTATCGAAGAAATAATCGTACTGCTCGGAAGTGCCCGGTATCTGGTTGTTGCTATCGTCAACCTTCCAGAAACGGATCCGATAGCGTGACGTTCCGGCCGTTGCACCGAGCTGGACCATTACGTGCACCCATACCTGAGAAGACACCAATGGTGAAACCGACGGGCCAATCACCAGCGGTGTCTGGTCGTTCAGAGTGAACAGCGTCAGGTTGATGGTTGCGTCCGCCGGCAGCGTGGTGATTTCCCCGGTCATATCGCCGAGATAGAACGTCGTGTACGAAAGGGTGTCCGTACCGATGAAGCTTTCCGAATAAACGATATTCCCGCTGCCGGTCACGTTACGGGTTACCGGGCTGCCGCCGGCGTTCCAGGTCGCATTAATCACGAACGTCACCGGGTGCGGAACGGCCAGCGCAGCGAAGTACGTGAAGTTGTCATCATTCGAGAGCACCGTTGCCTTGAGCTGGTTGCTCTCTATCACCAGCGCCGTTGGCGCTGAAGTCGTCGCAGTCTGCGCCGGGAAATCCTCGTTCTCGTTCAGGCCGGGGACTTCTTCGTTATCGACGTCGTCAAACTGATACCCGACATCGATAGTCCCGATCGTCACGCCCGGGTCAAACGTCTGGTAGCTGGCGCCGGCCAGGCTGCCGAGGTTTGATTCTGAGTAGCGCACAGAGGAAATCGTGTATTTCCCGTAGCCGACTTCAAACCACTCAGTGATGTATTTGTTGTTGTCGATAAACTCAAACAGCGCCTGCTGAATCAGATCAGGAAAGACTCGGCACTGGCCGTAAATATTCGGACGCCCCTTATAAAGCCGCGCCCGGTTGGTTTGCCCTGTTGCGTCGTTGTTCGGGGACTCGCCGGTTGAAATGGAGGGTGACGAGGCGCTCTGCTGCCCGGTGATTCCCGCCAGCACCTTCTTGGTGAACCGGATCGGGTTCAGGTGCTCAATAGGGTTAAGCAGCGTCTTTATCAGGCCACCGCCCTGTGGCTGGTCAAATATCGCAATGACATCGCCAGCGCGCAGCCGATAGCCCAGCTCGAAGTCATCCGCCAGCTTACGTCCGTTGAGCTTAACCACGACATTGTTATGCAGCTTAAGGCTATCGAGAAAGTTCACCAGAGGCGTCCCCGCCTCGGCTGTGCCGCGTTGCTTGGGAGCGCCCGGCAGGCGCTGCAGCTCATATCGAACCATGCACCAGATACTCCACTTTGTTATAGATTTTCTGAAGGATGACTGCGCTATCCATTCTCACGAAGCCGAACTCGCCGCGGGAGTGAAGGCATTTCCCCGGATTAATCATCACGCCGACGTGCGCCGGCTGATTGCCGTAATAGAACACCGCAAGGCAGCCGGAAACCGGCACCGGAACCCGGCGCCAGTGGTCGAACTCCTCTTCGTAGCAAGTGATGAAATCACATCCTGATTCATAGCCAGCGACGTGGTGGAGCTCCAGACCCAGTACATGCCGGTAATACAACACCACGAGGCCCCAGCAATCCAGCTCGTCGAAAGTGCAGGCGCGGTTAGCCCATGGCTTGCCATTAACAAGCCAGATAAAGTCGCTCTGTGTCATACCGTAATCAGCCCGGGATAGT
The DNA here is from genome assembly GCF_009025755.1 of Klebsiella sp. RCJ4. Classification (NCBI taxonomy): domain Bacteria; kingdom Pseudomonadati; phylum Pseudomonadota; class Gammaproteobacteria; order Enterobacterales; family Enterobacteriaceae; genus Klebsiella; species Klebsiella sp. RCJ4. The sequence goes on along the minus strand of NZ_WCIN01000041.1, from coordinate 384,181 downwards.
CTTTCGTGGTGTAAATGATGGGGTTAGCCAGCGTGAGCGGATTGGTCTTGCCAGAGTTCACGGTGACGTTGCTGCCATCGGCGCCGATGTCCTTCACAAACAGTGACCAGGTCTTGAGTGCATCAGAATCACCGATCGCATTCCATTGCTGGTATTTGCAAATTATGGGGGTCATGCGCCCCGCTCCTTTCCAGCTCTTCAGCGTGCTCCTGACCTCTTCCGCGCCTTGTTCAAAGGTGATCGCCATTGAGATAATTGCCGAGCCATCCTGTTTCGGCTCAATAATGCTGAAGGCCGCCGGCTGGTAAACGTTCCCGCCGAACGTCGCTTCACGAAACAGCTTATTGACCACTCGGTAATAGCCGAACGCCGGGTGATAAAACTCGATGGTCTGTTTGATGTCACTCGCCGGCCTGCGCTCTTTCCATTCTCTCAATGTCGTCATTATTCGGCCCTCGGCATAACGGACGTCACCAGATAATCCAGCCAGTAGCCGTAGTTCTCTGGCGCCTCGACGATCCAGTCGTCGTAGTCCTCAGTGATGTCCTCAATACCGTTACAGATGACGTTGGCAGTCCAGGTGACGATATTGCCGTTTTTGCTGGTCTGCACTGGCATACTGATAAAGTGCAGCGTCTGCAATTGCACTCCCTGCGTATCGCCGAGGTCAATTCGCATCTGGAACCAGTTACGGCCACGGTCGCAGTACGTCGGCGATCGGAGCCACGATTTAAAGCGCTCGGCCTGCTGCAGCGTGAATTTCCACTGCAGCGACCAGGTCGATTTCAGGTCAGTGGTTAGCGGCGTGAAGATAACGGGGCCGACTGCCGGCGTCGTCGTCTGCCAGGCCGTATCCTGCGTCATGTTCTGGTCTGCGCGCTGAGGAAGCGGCAGCATATCCGGGTATGAAACTGTTGCCACGTTTCCTCCGGGCATAAAAAAAGCCGCGGCTGCGGCACTGATCGAATATCAGGATGTTGCTAAATGTGTACCACTGTTACTGTGTGTTTTTCACACAGAGAAAGGATGGGGTATATGTCAGAGAAATTCAGAGTCAAACTCTCCTGCCCTGATTGCGGCAGTGAGCAATTCATATTTAGCGCCGAACCGCACACCATAGACAATGTCGAGTCCTGTGCCTCCTGCGGAAGGGCTATCAGCAAAAACGATGTCTTTCGCCACGGCAAGGATTTCCTCGTAGATACGCTCAGGGACAGACTGAAGGGAACCAAATTTAAGCTCAAGTAAGGAGATTAGGCTATCAAGTTGCGATTGAGCCTCGCTGGTGTCGACCGATATGGATGCCAGCATTTTTTTATCTTCCATTTATCTACTCCAATAAAAAACCCACCGAAGCGGGTTGGTTTAGTAGTCACCGTTTGCCTGTCGGCGGAGGCCGAAGGCGCCTTGCATCTCGGACGATATCGGCCCCCCGCTCTGAATGTCGGTGATTATGATATCAGTCACCATTTGGCCTCCGTTCTGGCTGCTTCTGGTATCGACATTGACGCCGCTGGCGTAGTTGTAGACGTTATTGGTCACCTGCAGCGCCCCGCCGCCGCCAGAACCGCGCAAATCCTTGTTGCTGATGACGGAACCATTGTCCCCGGGGATCATGTACTGGCTGCCATTGCTGGCCTTGTAGATTTCAGGCATTCCGCCCTCACCTACCTGGTACATTGAGCCGGCAGATACCGGTCCGCCATTTTTGCGCTTACCGGCAAGCGAAGAGCCAACAGCAAGAGCGGCTATCAAAGCACCGAGACCTATCGCTACAGCACCACCGAAGGAGCCGATCGACGCAACAAGTGCTGCTGGCGTCCACGCCGCTGTCGTCGCCGCTGCTGACGATGTACTGGCTGCGGTCGTAGTTGCCAAAGAGCTGACCTGCGCCGCGGTCGTTGTGGCGATCGCAGCGTTCTGAGCGGTTGCGCCCATGATTGCCGATTTAGCTTGCTGCATCCCCATCTGTACGAATGTGTTGATGACGTCATTCAGAATGGTATTGCCGATTGAGCGGAGCGCGTCGTTAGCCGACATGCTTCCGGTTATCACGCCCGTTAATGCATTGGATGCCTGACTACCAAATGCATCGACCGCAGCACCCAGAGCCTCATAACCAACGCTCTGCTGAGTGAACAGCGCCCACTGAGCATCAGTTCTGGCCTTTTCATATTGCATATCAGCTGCATTTTTCAGCAACAAGGCCTGATTATGAGCAATAACACCTTGCTGCTCAAATTGCTGGATTAATGCAAGTTGCTGGGCATGCTGGTTAGCCAAATTCTGGACTGGATCAACATCTCCGGCGGCCTGCTGCTGTGGCGTCACAGCCTGTTGTGAGCGGATTTTTGCGAGGTTGGCCTGGTGCTGAGCCTCCAGTTGCTCACTGGTTTGGTCATACTGCTGCTGGGTGATTTTTTTTGCGTCCAGCGCAGTCTGTAAGTCCTTTACATCCTGCGTGTAAGATGCATTTTCTCTGGCTTCAGGTAGCAGTTTTTCAGCCGCAGCCTGAGCCCTGATGGCGTTCGCTGTATCCCACTTTGTTGCTGCGTACTGACCGGCCAAAGCTACTTGTTCTTGTGTGGCGCCCTTGCCGAGCGAAAGCTGGGCTGTCAAAATTGCCTGCTCTCGGCTCAATTCCTGAGTAGAATCTGCCGCCAGTTCGGACTGTTGTTTCAGGTTTGCTAATTTTTGCGCGATAGATTCAGACTGCGTTTCTGACTGCTTCCCGACCTTATTGCTTTCCTTTCTGGCCTCAGTTACGCGATAGGTTTCGGCATACTCATCCTGCAGCGCTTTAATCCGCTTCTGGTCGGTGACTCCTGCATCAGCAGCATCATATTGGGCCTGAAGCCTGGCTCGCGCCTCGCCTTCAAGTTTGGCTAGCGCAAGCCGGCGCTCCGAGTTCTGGACCAGTTTTTTTGTGGCGGCGTCATCGCCCTTGGTTGGTGGTGCGCTGAATTGATTATTTCCAGCATCTTTTTGCGCCTTCGCTCTTATGTGGGCAATTTCGCCTTCAACCTGCTTAAGTTGAACAGCCGCTTGCGCCCGGCGAGCCTGGAAAACTGAATCCGACTCATACCAACGCTGACTGTCCTTAAGTTCACTATTTAAATCCTGCTGGAGCTTAATTAGTTTCGGCATTCTCGATGAATCGCCGACATTATTGTTGTAGTAATTAAGGTTGTCAGCGACGGTTTGCATTAACCCAGCAAGGGTAGATGTGAGGCCGATAGCTTGGTTTAAGTCATTAATGGCATTTTTGAAGGCAACATCAAGACTGTTCTTTGCGCGATCAATGCTGACCGGCATTTTATCAAACTCTTCGTTTACCGATTGCGACTGTTTCTGTATGGCATTCAGAGCATCTTGGGCGGTTAGTTTCCCTTCCAGCATTCGCTTGCGAAGTTCGCCTATAGATATTCCAAGACCAGCAGCAATCTGGCGAGCAAGCTCTGGCATTTGCTCAAGAATGGAGTTGAATTCCTCAGCGCGCACAATACCGCCGGAAATAGACTGCCCAAACTGCCTTAAAGCATTGGCCATTTCCTCTGTGGAGGAACCGCCGATAGTACCTATTTTCTGAAGCGTAGAGGTAAGGCCGAGAATTTGTGAATTCGTCGCACCTGTTTCTTTTAATGCTGTGGTTAACGACTCCCATAACCTTTCGGTCTCAGATAGGCTATTCCCTGTTTGAGATGCGATGGCAGATAAGGCTGATAAGGTTTCTTTGGCTACATCAATGCTGGGGCTTAGGCGAGCCACTCGAGCCTGAAGCGTGACCATCTCATCGCCTATAGCGATAAGTTTTTTTGCTGCATCAATGGTAAAAGCTGCTGCAATGGCAACGCCAACTTTATTTAAAGCACCTTCAAACCGCCCGGCAGATCGTGACGATTGCTCAAACTTGGCGTCCATTTGGTCAAGACGCTTATTAACCTGCTGCTGCGCCTGGATCAGGCCGGATACGTTAGCCTCAATGTCATAATAAATTTCACCTGCTTTTTCTGCCATCGCATACTCCGGGCATTAAAAAACCCGCCGGAGCGGGTTTGGTTATTTACAGGCCTGTTGGCCTATATAATACGCTATTGAATTATCAACTATTGGAGACATGCCTTCGTCAGGCTTGGATGATTTCATTTGTTCCAGCGTGTCCCCATCACCAAGATACTTCACCGTCCACGATGTGCAGTCATACAGGCGCTGTGAGTAGGATGTCCCTGACGGGCCCTCTCTCATGGTCGTGATGGTTGCCATGGAGCCGTTCAAGTTTTTATCAATGATGGTGTATTTGGCTTTCGAATCCGTTGGAATGCTGAATGTCGTAGCTGATACTGCGCTAAATGACATCAGTGCCAAGAGCGCAAATAAAGCCTTTTTCATATCCCTATCCCCACTGGTTGGTTTTGGACAGATTAGCAGGGATATATCAGGTTTCAATGCAACCAAAAGAAAAAAACCTCACCGAAGTGAGGTTGTCTCTGTACTTAATCGGCCCAGCCAGATTTAGTATTGATAGCCGACTCTGCCATTGTGTACTTGGCTACTACATCGTCTTTAAACAGGATGGTAAGTTCTTTCTTGGTGCCGTTAGTTCCGTTATGGAAGAGGCCATAGAAAGGTATGAACGTAGTCCCGTTAACTTTTACTTTGGCGAAGGCGTACTTCCAGATCTCATTGCCGCCGTCAGTATACGAAACTGAATCCGGGGAACCGAATGTCGTTTTAACCTCGGCCTTGGTGGTTTTCCCTTCCTGCAGCTTAGACTTTACGCTGATTTCGGTTTCCTTGCTGAGTTGCTGGTTTCCTGAGGAAGCGCAGCCTGCCAGAGTTAAAGCAATCGCAGTAGCGACTAAAATTTTCTTCATTTTTGTAATCATCCCTTTGGTATTGTTCGGACTAATCCTAACAGGGATGCGGCCGACAAAAAACCCGCCATATTGTGCTATAGGAATGAGGTGATTTGCTCTCTTTTCTGCTTTTGGCTTTTAGCACCGTGCCATTCATGGAGCACTGTTCCATCGGTTGATTTAACGACGGCGATGTCCAACTCATGAAGGAACATTATTCCCTCGCAATCCTTATTCCCTATCGTGCGCCATAAAACCACAGGATGGGCGTTGTCATCATCACCTTTGCAGGGTGCCCTTACTCCGAGGGAAACGTCGTATACTTCAATTATGGACTGAGTCATGCCGCCATGCATCGTCCGGCCTGAATTTAAAGTGATGTGAAGGTACATGATCATCTCCAGATGAAAGCCCACCGTGGCGGGCTATTCCAAATTTATGCGATACCTGGCAAATACAACTGCACTTCATCGGCAGCACGATCGCGCGCAGCATGGAGCAATTGCTTACGTCCGCCGACTCCCCATTTCGCCATCTGGCTAGCACACTGGCTAATCGCTTTGGTTTCAGTGTTGATGATATGGTCGATTTTGTTCAGCCGTGACATAGCATCAATGCCATGACGGATTAGCATCTGGAATGTCTCGTATACCTTTATCTCGAACAAGGGGTTAAGCCACGCAGCATAACGGATGGCAATTAATTCGAGCCCCCATGACCCCTGAAGCGGTCCACCTTTGATGGTTAACACCGATGCGATTTTCTTCGCATCGCTCAGGGCCTGCACAAACCGCCTTACTTGCTTTGTTTTAAGGAATTCACCGGGTCGCTGTGATTCGGTGGCTTTGCCTTCAGCCACAGCCGCAGCATGTAGATCGTTCAGGTTGTAGCGACCTGCGCCATCTACGCGAACAGAGACGCCGTTTACTGATACGGTTGGATATTTCATATCGGATTTCCTTTTAGTGATGAACCTTGTTCGCACAGGAGTACCGGCCCTCAGAAGGCTCCGATTGCCAACCGGTTCCTCAAGGGTCATCCTGAAAGGTTCTGAGTAAAACGCGCTGCGACGCGCGGGAGGTTTATTGCGGGTATAAAAAAGCCCCGGACTATGCCGAGGCTGGTTTATTTGGCTTTGCTGGCTTGTTCCTGCTGCATCATCGCCTGCCAGCGGCGATCGTCTTCGTCCATAACTGCATCGTATTCATCCCTGGTGAACCCTTTCTGATTCGGGTATTTGGCGTTGAGCAGTAATGCAAACTCCGTCATAGTGAGGTTCTCGGCCTCATCCCGGCTTATGCCGAAGTGGTTACGAGCCGCCATGATGTAGTCAGTGGCGCGAAACTCCGACGTGGTCTCATTGCTTTCATGGCGCTGCAGCTGCCGAATCTTCGCCTTGCCGACGATGCCGTGCGTCATCAGGTTTTGCGCGATGATAACCATATTCTCCGGAGGCATGCTGCCAGGTCGCCAGACAAAGCCACGCTTGCGTGATTTCCCCGGCTTCATCCAGCCAACCAGATCGCCGATATCGTCGTCACAGCAGGCTGTCAGTACCGTATGCGCGGCCATGATCGCTTTGCGTGACAGGAGCCCGCTTTGCATAAACCGTAGGACGCAATCAGGAAGGCGGCTGTACTCATCGCGGATATAGGCCTCAGCTGCGCGCTGCACGAATGGCGTCGCCTCGTCATTGCACAGGTCATAGAATGCCTGAACAATCTCCTCGGGCTCACCGATTCGCGCCATGTTGCGAAACGACGGCCGGAAAAAGAATTCCCGGTCACCGGTACCGATAACGCATTCGCCTAATTCTTTAATCGGGGTCATAGTCGCTCCATAAACAGTATCAAGGGCGCAGAACGCCCTTTGTACTATTCACGAAATGTCCTGGCGGTTAACTGATGGTGACCGCACAGGACGCAGACGTGATCTTGACTGGTGTCGCGGAAGAATCGGTGACTTCACAGGTATAAACCCCGGCATCACCAGAAACAGCGCTGGCCTTGTTGAAGGTCGCCGTTGTTTGCCCGCTGACAACCGTGCCGTCTTTCTTCCAGACGTAGGTGTAAGGCGCTGTACCACCCTCAACCACTACCGACATATTCAGAGCCGATCCGGCCGTCACGCTCTTGGTCGTCGGCAGGTTGGTGGTAAACGCCAGCGCCGGCGGAGCTACCTCAAATACCACGGTGTCTGCATCAGCTACTTTCCACTCTCCGGAGAAGGTGGAAATATCCGTGGTGCCGAAATCACCAGACCAGGAGGTGGTGTTAAAGTAGCCCATGATATAAGTGCCAGCGTCTTCACCAGTGAAGTCGAAGCGGACCCAGACTGTCGGCTGACGGCCGGCCTGCACTTCATCGAAAATATATTTCGAGATGGCAATAGCGCCGACTTCCGTCGTCTTGTCTTTCTTGCGGAACTCACCTTCTCCTGAGATGGTGAAGTCCATATTGTTGACCAGGTTCTCAACCAGCCCCTTCGTATCGTCAGCCTCAGAGGTGACGGTATTCATGGAGTAGTCAAAGCCCTTGGTGGTCATGGCGCCGAGTCGCTTCCATTCGGAAAGCGCAGGAACCGTATCAGCACAGCCAAAAGCCATGCGGAGCACGGCCACCTTACCAATCAGCTTGCCGGTGTCATTAGCGCAGCCTTGCATGTATGCCTCTCAATTAAAAAAGGCCGCCATATGGCAGCCTGATGGGTGATTCTGACGATTATTCGCCGTATGTGCAGGATACGAGCAGCCGGGTTACTAACCGGCCCTCTTCGGTGGGGATTGGCGCCGGGACATTACCGACAATCCGCAGCGCGCCTACGCAATCATCGTCGCCGGATTGCGCGCTGATATACTCGACAATGGCGTTTACCACGGAGTCCGCAGCATCTGGATTCGCTTTCGATGAAACAACGTCGACCATCACATACCAGTCGCCACCGAGGTCGTAGATGATATCTGTACCACCGGAAGGCCGGAACACGATGAACTGGTCGGCATCCTTTCCGGAGTCCTTCCATTGCCGCCATTGCACCCGAAAGCCCGCGGTGAGCCCTTCAGCCACAAACAGGTCTTTCAGGCGCATGTACATTGGAGGAGTCATTGGCCTTCTCCACATGGAACGACTTCGACGCGCCCCTTTAGAGTACGCTCGTATAGCTCACCTTTACGGCATTTATGGGCTCTGAATGGCCTTGGATGATATCGAACAATTCCGCGCTGGATATCAGCAAAAAACACCCCGCCGATTTGGTTGCCATTCACGAATACTTTTCGAGGACCAAGACCATCTCCAGCAAAATGGATGTTGCGATTCATAATGAGGGTGCCGCGATTCATAATGACAACTCCTTCTTAACAGCCGCATCAATCTGGCTGCGGGTATCCTCGAATCCCTTCGTTAAGAACTCCTTACGCGCAGTTGCGCGCCGGAAGTTCTGCTTAACTTCAGGGTCGTGAACGAAGACGGCATAGTTAGCCGTGTAGCCAACGCGCCCGGTCACGCGCACGCCGTTCGCGGTGATTTCCCGGAACTGGCTATTGATGAGCGTAGACGTGTCGATCGGGGTGTATAGCGCTGCCTGCGCGCTACCGATGAGCATCGCCGACTGCAATGCGCGCACAACCTTGCGCCCCTGGACGTCTTTGATGATGCGATCAAGGTTGGCCTTGGCCTGGCGGATGCCGCGAACTTTAGCGCCCATGCCTATACTCCCGTGATTATTGCGAAATCGTCAGCCAGTCTCTCGAACGTGTCAGCGAACCTGACAATCTGCCGTATCTCATCGGCCTCGTCCGGCGGCGCAGCAGCTGCAGACGCACCAATCAGGATATAGTCACCCTCCCGCGCCGTAGCATGCTCAGTCCATATCGTGTTTTTAACCACGATTTCCCGGCCAAGGTCACCGATTTTCGCAGAGAGACCGCCCTGGTAGTCGCAGAGAATGGCGATCGGCGTCTCCCACCCGTACGGCTGACCTCCGCCGTCGGTATCACTACCGTCGGCATCGCGTATGCGCCGCCAGATTGTCGCCGTCGCGGTGTATGACCAGTTGGCAACGCTAGACATCGCTAACCCCTCAAAGCTCTGGTAGCGGCACCGTCATGCCTGCCATGCTGTGTGTGCAGTCATTCAGATATTGAATCTGCCCGTCTGTCACAAATGAATGGCAAGTGAACGGCTTGTCTTTAGTGGCATCATCAAATTGTTCTGGGTCATCACTGGGCGTGAAGCCAGTAACTAAAACGCTGGGAGTAAGCGTCGGTTTGTCCATGCTTCCATTCCATCCCCATCGAGGGCCTTCTCCATTGCCAACCTGCACTACATGGCGGCTGCAGCACCCAGGACACATGAACGATAACCGGTTATCGCTCGCCTTCTTCACTCGCTCATTCATCTTTCCACCTCAACACGATTGCTCCTGTAGCCTGTATGCGAGGGCAGTTAATCATCCACTGCCCGGCGCCGTTAACGTAAGCCGTGGTCTGCTGGCCGGTGTCGGTCATTACCCACGCCCGAGTGAACGTTCGCGGCAGCCGCTGCTGAACTGAAATCCAGGCCATCAGCAACCACCGACGACCATAAACAGGCCCACGCTGTTACCGGCGCTTATAGGCAGCTCACTGGTGCAGCCGCTGGTATCAATCCGGGCCAGCGAGTCACGCAGCCAGGTAATCCCGTCTTCGCCGTAGTCAAATGAGCGCGATGCCCCTGATGGTGCCCCCTGCGATTTGATTCGCCGGGCACCGGAGGACGTCGCCATGAGCGCAGCGGCATACATCAGGATGAGCTTTGCCGTGCAGTCGTCATATCCCGCACCATCGAGGCACGGGATAATCTTGTTCACCACGCAGAGAATCGGATCGAGCAGCGCGGCGGGGATGGCGTAACCCAACTCACCGAGGAACGCCTGCATGTCTGCCGCTGTGATTGGGTCAGCCATGGTTATTTCGCCTTCTTCGATTTGCTGGCAGATTCATCCTGCTGCTCTGCCTGCTCTGCCTGCTCTGCCTGCTCTGCCTGCTCTGCCTGCTCTGCACCATCATCGCCCGGCGTAGCCACTTCCAGCACCTGATCTTCATCACTAATGATTTCAACCAGACCAGCGTCCGCCCAACGTTTAGCGACATCACCGCTTACCGAAACCTGCGCGCCAACCTCCAACTTCTGGAGATTGGCACCGGAAAGCAGGTTGTCTCGAACCACTTCTACCAGCGCCATAAATGCCCCTTAGCTGTGTGCGTAGATAACGGATTTGCGATTGTTGATGTCAGTCTTAACCATCAGGCCCATCGCACCCCAGGTGCGCCAGACGTAGTCGCTGTTGTAGAACTGGCGTGGGTCAGCAACGGTGCCGACCGCCTGGCCGACAATCGGAGCGATAACGCCGGCGGTAAGCGGAACAATCAGGATCTGATTACCTGTCAGTTGCGCATCTTCTTTGATGGCGACAATTCCTGAGAGCTTCAACAGCTCCAGCAGGATGGTGTCAGACTGATAGTTATCGCTGAAGTAGCGTTCCAGGTTAGTGATGATCTGACCGGAAACGTACCAGGTCTGCTGCGCATACTGCAGGTTGGTAAGCTTCATCACGTCGCGCAGAGCAATGGCTGCGTTGCGGATTTGCTCCGCCGTTGCACTTGCGCTGGTGAAGTCGATATTCAGGCCGGATGCGCTGAGATCTACAATCTGTACCCGCTCATCGGCTTTCACCCCCTTCCAGGTCTTGCCATCAAAAGCGATATAGTCGCCAGCGGAATCGCGGAAACCGTTGAAGATGTAATCAACGTACTGGCGACGAACATCATCAACAGAGCCTCTCTGAGCGTCAGCCAGAGAAGCCAGAGCGGAACCTTTATTGAAAATCGGGTCACGCCACTGGAATTTGAAGCCAGAATCGTGGATCGGAACCATCGTACCGTCGAAGGTGTACGCGCGGGCATCCAGTGCCGCACCAATCTGTCCGGACATGGAGGTATGCGCCCAGCCGCGGCCACCGGTGCGAGCATACTCGTACACGGACTCTTCAAGACGGACAGAGCGGGACAACGGGATCAGGTCGTTAAGCAGAGTGAATTCAGTAGTTGGTTCGAATTCAGCCAGCACAGTCTGATCATAAGCGCGATACAGGCGGCGGATATCGTCGACAGCGTTCGTCGCGTCCAGCGCCGGAGTGTTTGCCGCATCACCACGCCAGCGGGTGCGGGATACGAAATCAGCAACGGCCTGAGCACTCATATTGCGCGCCAGTTGCAGCTCATTGAACTGCGCCTGGTTCGCTTCGAGGTTGCCCGTCTCAGTCGCGCGTCGGGTGGAAAATACAAACATTCAGTCTCTCCTTACTTGAACACGACGCGAACCAGATCGCCTGCTGTGGCGGTCAGGGACTTGTCTTCTTCGACATAGGCAAAGATGGTTTCACCCTCTGCCAGTGCTTTAATTTGGCCATTGGCCACAGAAACCGGCAGGCCCTTGGTGTAGGTACCAGCGGCAGCGCGAACGTTGAGGAAAACGCCAGGCGTTGGCTGGATGTTTACCACCCAGTCACCGATCGCATAGGCATCGTCAACCGTTTTGCAGCGCAAATAGTCGTAGTTAGCAACGTAAAGAATCGCGTCTTCAGCGCCATCAACAGACGGTGTAGGCTTGGCTGCACTGAAAAAGATAACGGTACCCGGCAGAAACGCTGCGGCCGCAGAACCTTCACGATTAAGTTGCGGGTTGGGGAAAATCCCGCCCGCGTGAATTACGTGTTTCCCGTCTTTAGCCATTTTTTACTCCGGCATGTCGCTGAAAGAATCGTTGTTGTTGACCGGACGGAATGCACCATTCAGGCCGGTAGAGGTCTGGCACTGAGCAAACAGGCCATCAAGGGCGGCGCCGTCAAGCGCATTCACCGCCAGGTCATCCAGCCCGAATTTCGCTTTTACGGCAGCGCGTTTTTCGCCTTTCTCTTTGTCAGTGTTCACGGCAAGGCCTGACTTAACGGCTGCCAAATCATCAGCAAATGGCTTAAACCATGCCGGCGCTTCTTCGCTGTTGCTGGCCTGCTCTTTTTTCTTAGGCTTGCCGGTGGCGGGATCGATTTCGTCGCCGCCATCTTTCTTGGCTGCCGCCTTCTCTGCCGCTAGCTGGTTGTAAGCGTCCATCAGTTCGGCATCGGACTTGCCTTCAGTCGGCTTACCCGCGGCTTGCAGCGCATTGATAATCAGTTCTTTCATCGGATCGTTCTCTCCGTTGGTTTTAATCTCGTACTCAATGGGTTTGCGCACGACTTCTACAGGTTCGCCGACGAACACGGCTTTGCCGTCGTCATCGATGAGGTACTTCTGTTTGAAATACTTGGCTTCATCGCGGTAGATGAAGTTGTCTGGCCATACCGATTCGGGCCAGAGCCACTTATCATCAGTACGGCCTTCGTGAAGCTTGTCGCTGATGGCGCGCTGGATATCGTCGAAAGAGAAATTCGAGGCGTTGGTAAAGAAGAACTTCGTTTTGTTGAGCAGACCCTCGCGGGTACAGTCCGCGGCGTCAGAGAGCAGAGCAACCTCAATCTCTACCTCTTCGCCTTCGGAGTTCACGAAAATGCCTACGCCATCAGATGGCGTTCCAGCGCCAGGCTCATCGAGCAGCACCGCGACATGGTCAAACATCATGTTGGTGGCGATCTCGTTGTACTTTTTACCTTTCGACTCACCGTTTGCGGCGATACCGGAATACAGGAGTCCGGTAGAGATATGTACGGGTTCTGAGTTGGTACCGGCGATCATCTCATCAAGGCGGTTAATCAGACGCTTGCCCTTCTCGCTTGACTCGGCGTACTGGCGGTTAACGTACATATCACCCGTCACCTTCCCACCTTCGTGGCTGACGTTCTGCAGCCATGCGCCGACGTGATATTCATTCACCGCCCGGACATCGCGAGCAGACACATGCTTGCCGTCAACCTTCGGGTGGCCCAGCGGCATCGGGTTACGCTCAAGCGTGTTGTAGGCCTTTTCGATTTCTGCTGCCGGGTACAACTTCCGGTTCATCACAATATCGTCCACAACAGGCGTGATGCCTCGAACCACGATATGTGGCTTGCCGTCGATGGTTTCAGTAGTGATGTTTGAAGCGGAGTTGACGACGGTCAGCACATTAACGCGGTTGCGTTTCATGCTGGGTCCTCATTGGTGGATTTCAGGCAATAAAAAAGGCCGCCGTAGCGACCTATTTGATGAATTTATCTGAACCCCCATTCCTTGGGGCTAGATAGTGCTTGCTGATTCAGTCTTGCTCCGATAAGAGCGCCATCAGAAGTGAATTCAAGATGGAACAGTGGGCCTTTTAAGGGGCTAACCCTAGGGGTTGATAGTGATTTGACGATTTCCTCTTCACTAAATTCCCTCTTTCCTATCGCCTCTGCCATCCGCTTTATTTCGAGTAGCGTATGAATCTCAGTCACTTCCCCGTGGCTAGCAGCCCAAGACCTACTATAGCAAGACCAAAAAATACAGTTATCAAGATCATTTAGTGGCATTTTCATATTCCCGTGGACTTAAAAGACCCCAAAATTTGGTAAGAGTTATTTTTGCCATAAAGATCGCTCTTTCGCCAACTTCTCAGCCAACCCTTTGTTGAATATGCTGCCGTCGTCATTGAGCAGCACCGGAATCTGGCTACAGTAACAGTTGTACCGGTTGCCGTTCTCGGCGTAGAAGTCTCGCACCTGCTCGGTGGTATAAACCTTGCCGTGACGGCTGGCGTGCCAGATGCGCGTCGTTGGCTTGAGTGCTGACAGCCACAACAACCCAGCATTCAACCCCAGCCGGTCAGCAGCCCAGTCCGTCTCGTTCCATTGCGCCTGTCGCAGCGCGCCAACCTGCTCAGTCTGAGCGATGGTTTTGGCCTTCGACATCGACACATCGAGGCGCTTGCTGATGACACTGGCCGTTTCGCGGGGGTTAACTCCGCGCGCTACCGCATCGGTAATGATGTTGGTAAGATCGCCGCGGGCGGTATCGCTGATGACTTTCCAGTCACTGAACGTTGTCAGCCTGGCTGCTGCTATCTGGTTAAGGTGACCGGGACTGCTTAAAAGCTGCTGTAGCGTCGTCTGGCTGGCGTATACCGGCGACTGTACAGACAAATTCGTGAAGGCCTGCTGCGTTCCTCGCTCATACTCTGCGGCGACATAATCCAGTACCCAGAGGTTCTGGCTGCCACCGTCCAGCAGGGCATCGTCCAGAATCGTTTGCACAATCTGGAGAAGGTCGGCTAACTGCGCCGCCGTCATGTCATAAATGTAGGTGCCGGCGTTAACCTGGTAGAGCGACGGCTCAGCACCTTCGTTATTGCACATCAGCCATGAACGATCGCTGTTAACCTCCCGCTGTCGGCCAGTCAGACGCTGGTCAAACACCATTTTCAAACGACGCTTAATATCCAGATACCGGCCTTCGATATCCTGAAACATCCTGCTAACCGGCCTGGCTGATTGCGTGGGGTCGACTTTGCTGCGGGGGATTATCGGCGTGCCGACTTTACTCTTTTGCTCCTGGGTCATCGGAAAGAGGGTCATCGGTTGTCACCTTGTCGTCGGGGTTGGGCGGAATAACCTCTTTGCGCGGTTCAAGCTCACCGACTGCCCTTACCTCGTTCTCATTGACCGCCGGGGTGCCGTAGGCTTGCTGGGTTTTCTGTGCCACATCAGCCATAGTCGCCATGTTCGCGAGCTTTTCTTTTTCGCTCGGCGCCAGTAAGTCAGACCATGCCAGCGTGACCTCGCCCGATGCCGGAGGGTCAATAATGCCGATGGTCCAAAATCGCTCTATCACTCGCGTGATGACGTCGGACATAAAACCCCAGCGACGCTCATTACAGCGGTTGGCCCACACCGTTTTATCTTCCTCTGAAGCGAGGTTGCCGGTCTGCTTGCCAAACAGGATGTTAAACGGACACTGAATCGTCGACGCGAATGAGTTTGCAGAAACCGTCCACGTTGGTGTCGGATCAGCTGCCGCAACAGAAAGTACGCTCGCCTTGCCTGCCTGCATGGCTATTGCAGCATCCGTACCGCGGTTAAGCTTATTCACCTTGTCATTCATCGCATCACCAAGGCTGTTATATCCAGCATCCTTGGCTTGCTTGATGAGCGTGTCAATTTGGGTGGCGGCGTCGAACTCCATCGCCAGTTGACGACTGGCGTTCTTCAGAAACCCCTCAGCACTACCACCTTTCGTCTTCTCAATATCGAGGAGGTCATTGTAGCCGGCTTCAAGAAGCGGGATTCCCGACAGGATATTCTCATCCTCTGAGCCTTCACAGAGCAGAATGATACGGTCAGGATGCACCTGAACCGAACGAGGGCTGCTATACGTGCCCTCTTCGCCTATCGGTTGTTCATTGAACTGATAGCTGACGGGCTGCCCGTAGGTTTCCGACCAGGTATCAATATCAAGGTTGCCAGGTTTGACTTGCGGCTCCCATGCCGGGATCAGTTTAACCAGTGCAGCACTACCTAGCCTCTGGACCAGTGCCACATCAACAGGCTCACTCCAGTCTCGATTATCTTTCACCTGAATCAGAAGTGCTGAGTAACGCCCAACCATATTGCGGCGGTCAGCGTCTTTAATTTTCGCCCAGTGCTTTTTCATCAGTTTGGTAACTGCCTTTTCCCATGGGGTAGTTTTGGTCGACTCCCTGTCTTCATCACCATCGATGATGGTCGGCCTGTCCATCCAGCAGGAATCCAGCAATTTATGGACAGCTGCAAAACCGGTAGAGCCGCGGCGATACTGGCGATAGAAGTTGTCGAACGTCAGAGTGTCAGGGTAGCCGAACTCGTCCCATAATTTGGTCCGCTTGACGTTGCCATTACGCCCTCCGTAGAGCATGCGCTGGCGCCCAATTGCATCAGCAAGGGCATTAACGAGGAACTGCTCCCCGGTGCTTAATTCACTCACTGATGAGCTCCTTAGAAGAAGACTGCGCCAACCTTTTTCGGTGAGTGCAGTACGCGGTAACGAGTACCATCCCAGTCATGATCTTCCTGCTGGGTGTCTACGTCGTCAGGGTTTTTATCGTCGCGGACAAGCACAGGGATACGGCTAATCCAGCCTCGGCAGTAGTCGAAAACGTAGAATGCTGGCTTCTCAGGCACGCCTGATTCCAGCTTTTTACCTTCGATAACAGCTTCCAGCATGTCAGCGAATAACGATGCGCCATTGATGCGGGAGCCTGGCTTTTTATCAGCTGGCAACCAGGTAACTCCCTGCGCTTCCATCTTCTGCGCGATCGATAACTCGTTATCCCCAGTGTTGAATATCGCGCCGTCAGCCGGTCCAGGAATAACCTCACTGCAGATGCCAGGCATAATGTGCAACTGACCTTGCGTAACCCCGTCGAGTTGAATCTCTTCCGGCTCGTCTGCATCTTCGCCCACCAGGCGCTTATCAATCCACGCCACGCCTTTCGCGACGTTGGTGGATGACATGTTCAGGCCTTTGTTCAGCTCATCAGGCGGGCAGCCGTACCATTCTCCGATCAGGATTATCGAACCTGCCGGCGGGCAGAACTGCCGGCCATCAGGTAACTCAGCTGCAGTACCATCAGCTTGCGCCCACCACAGGTTGGAGAACGGTTTCGACTCCCCCCAATCGTGAGAGCGGTCCACTGCCCAGCTATCCGGTATGCGGAACGGCTTAATAACATGGAGCGCCTCATTCCACAGATGGTCGAAGCGGCCGCCGCTGGTGACATCCCATGAGCCTTCTACCCACGCTTTACGCCGGTTTGAGTCTTTGATGGCCATCAGCGTCGCGATGTACTGCGGATCAAGATACGGGTTCTCTTTGAACGAGCCGTGGATTGCAACGCGGGTAAGCGTCACATCCTCTTCTTTCTCTGTCTGAGGGTTAAAGACCCTCTGGGTTTCGCGAATGATGGTGCCGCGAGGCGCTGGCTCGATGAAGCGTTTCTTCACCCAGGTATGACCGATGCCGAATGGGTTGGTAGTGCTGAATGTCTCTAGGGGGATCGGCTTCAACAGGCTGCCGTCCGCCAGCGGGTAGTTCTCAGGCCTAAACGACGAGCGCCGGCAGGAGAACATCATTTCGTAGAATTCAGCGGACTGCTGCTTTGTCAGCTCGTTGAAACCGATGAACGGGAATTC
Organism: Klebsiella sp. RCJ4; assembly: GCF_009025755.1. Lineage (NCBI taxonomy): Bacteria > Pseudomonadati > Pseudomonadota > Gammaproteobacteria > Enterobacterales > Enterobacteriaceae > Klebsiella > Klebsiella sp. RCJ4. Next base: position 367,169 of record NZ_WCIN01000041.1, on the reverse strand, counting down.
CTGCCCGTGAAAATCCCAGTAGTCGTCTGCCTCTTTGCCGAAGCGGAAGAGAAGCTCCTCGCCTGTGGGCCATACCCATCGCAATTCGCTCGCAGATGACAGATATCGAGCGCCATCGTTGAACAGACGAAACATACGCTTCGACTGCGTGATAATGTCGGCAAGGTTCTTATATTCGGTATCGAAGATGACGCCACGCCAGAACGAGCCATAGCCCACGCCGACATTGCGCCGGAACCGGGCCAACTGCGCAGCAGTTTTACCGGGTCCGCGAGTACCTTCGAAAAGTATTTCGTTACACGGGCAACTCAGAGCCAGAGACTGAGATCCAGGCAGTGGCTTCCATACGGCTTTGTAATTCATCCACCGAGAACCTCACCCTGTTGTTTCTGCGCCGCCGCCTCCCAGTCATCCACGTTATCGCTGGTTGGTACCAGCATGACGTTATGCGTGACCTCTTTCGTTTCAGCCTTATTCTCAATGCTGTATGCCTCGCGCTCGAGGCCGATAAGCGTTTTCAGGCTGTCGCTCAGGTCTTTCATGGATTTAACGCGGGAAGGAAGACTGATTATTTTGTGGTAGAGATCGTTGAGCTTATCCATGCCTTTATCATCAGGCGATCGCATCATCTCACCCAGGTCTTCAAGCGCGGCCACGTTGCCACACTCTCCGGCCAATTCATCGAATAGCGTGTTGGTCAGTTCGCGAGCCCGCCGGATGTCACCCCGGTGCTCCATGCGTACCGTTGCAATAACCTCGGCTGTCGCCTCTATCAGTACGCGTTCGGTCAAAGTGCTTTCGTTGCGTACCGTCCTGCGTACCTCCCGCTTGCGTACCAAGTCGTCAGCCTTTTGCTGAATCTTCGCATTCAGGTCGCGCGACCAGTCGTCACGCTTTGCTCGCTTACGGATAGCGCCTTCGCTGATACCGTGCTGCGATGCAATTTCACGGAGAGACATCACCCCGGCCCGGTACGCCGTCTCGATGGCCTCCCAGTCGGGTTTGCTCATACTCCATTCCTTATTTTATCTGTTCAGCACCGCCCCTTATAGCCGCGCCATTGCTGCTTTCTTTTCGCCTGGCGGCGTGAGTGGGCTGCCTCCTATAAGAGACAAAAGCTATTCAGAAGTTAATGCGACTCACTATAGAGAGGCCTCATCCAACGTGTTGGACATTTAATAGTGGCGAGTATTGGAGGCAAAGTAACCAACCAATGCCTTTAATGTTACCGGAGTAGGAACAGATACCCGGGGGACTTAAGTTACACACTAGAGATAACAACACTAACCCACGACAAAGGAGGAAAAATGATGGAATACCTAAAGGCTTTATCGCCTTACGCAGCATCCATTAACTGCATCACCTTTCTGATTTGCCTTCTGATAGCAAAATATTTCGGCGTTCTTCAATACTTCTAATCCCCGCCTTATCCAGATTGCACTGCCCCAGCGCAGAGTAAATCTTCGCATTTACTCCAGACTAGCCTACCTCGCAAACGAAAAGTCAATTCCTAGTATCAATGAGTTGTAGTTTAGTCGGGCATTATTAAGCCACCCGAAAGTGGCCCTTGTATCAGTTGTTAGGGAGCAATAATTTTAAGATCAAACACCTATACCCAACATGGGTTTAAAATCCTTCAACCTTTCAGCTTTTATAACTAACCCTAAATTCAGGCCAATTTCTGTGCGAACAACAACATCATCTGACGTGGGCACATTTACAATTTCAATCTTTCCTTGAACGTCTAAGACTGGGCCGCCATATAAGATCCCTAAGAAAATGAATCTTTCACCCATTGCTGTACCGGTATCACTATAAGCAAAGGATCCTTGGTTCATTATATAAACCGGTGATCCACTCGAACCACCATAACATGCCATATCGATCATAAATTCAGTTCGCCCCTGCCAGTCCTCCAGCGGGGATGATGCAGTAGACCCTTTTCGTGTAATGGGTCTATTATTTACAGTATCCCATAACCCATTCGGGTATCCTGTCATGTATACATCTTCAATGGGTGTGATGAACTGATCCCCCAACATTTGACTCTCTTCAAGCATAGCGATTTGTGGATGAATGCCATCATTTTTCATCTCGTAAAACCATTCGCTTACTGGAAGTATACAGAGATCAACATTCGGGTCAGGATGCATCATAAATGCAGCTTCACCTTCCGGAATATCAAGAGTCTCTCTATTTATATGAGGTTGATTTTCACATTCAATATTAATTACTAATCTTACTCTCGTGGCCCCTCTAACCACATGCTTATTTGTGACGAGTAGTGGGACAATATCATCTCTGTTCCCAGTATTAGCATCAAAGAAAAACCAAAAACCGGTCCCCACAGAAGTCCCGCCCGGTACGCAGCACTCAATCCGAGTCGTCGATTTATGTACCATTTTACTGGCTAACATCAAATTCACCTCCTGATATGATTGAAAGCATATACAACCACTATGCAGGTTAGGTTACTTTGATAAAAATCACAGCTTCTTTTATGGTCAAAACTATCGCACATAAAAGCTGTCAAGCAACGCTGTTTTACTCAGCTAAAGAATGAAAGACTCTCGATAGTTTGCGTGTACGATACGTACCAAAAGCCCCGCGTAAGCGAGGCTCTATGTCGGTTTATCGGCTACTTCTTAACGCAGTCCGGCATTACCGCGCCAACAACGCCAGCCAGCGCTACGCCGCCTGCGATGACGGTTTCCTGAATGCCCGAAGGCAGCTGATAACCAAATACGCCAGCAACAACAAGAATGATGCCGCGCCAGGTTGACGGCTCTTTCAGCCGGTTAATGAGATAGTTCATAGCTCCACTCTTTCCTTTACCCAACCATATAGAAAATCTTCATTTGCCGCCCGAGCTTCAGCAAGCTCAAGATAGCGAGCGCCCTGGCTGCAATTCAGCCCCTTCAGAAGCGTGTTTTCACCATCTTTGCCACGAACGGCGAGATAACTTTTCAGGGCGGCGATGGTGATATTGCCGATCGCGCCGTCCGGCCAGAGGTCCGGATATAGCTTGCCCTGCATATTCAGTGCCGATAACCAGCGCTGCAGGAATGCACTGGCGACACGTGGCCCCATGTTCACGCCGGTATCGCACAACTCCTGCGCAATGGCTGGCGACAACTCGGCGATGCGGTCAAACTTCGGTTCAGTCCAGTATTGCGACAGGTAAATGGCTTTGGCGGTTTCCCGTGGTAACGCCTTCATATCACCTGCGTAACCATATGCGCGGGCGGTAGTCTGCGTGATGCCCCAGCGCGTTGGGCCGCCTTTATCATTCGGGTTATTTACGTAACCCCCTTCTTTGCCGAGAATCCCCTCGATAATCTGATCTGCTGTCATGGCGCCTTAACTCCGGTAATGCGCTCCCAGAAATAGG